>JACCXW010000111.1 GCA_013696785.1 Geodermatophilaceae bacterium
CGGCACCATTGGGCACCCGATGGGCATCGGCGCCGGCGCCACGGCCAACCGCGTCGCGACCGAGATCATGATCAAGGCGCGCAACGAAGGCCGCGACTTCGTCAAGGAAGGACCCGACATCCTGCGCGAGGCCGCCAAGACGTGTCCAGAGTTGTCGGTGGCGATCGACACCTGGGGCGACGTCACGTTTGACTACGCCTCGACCGACGCGCCCGACGTGACGCCGACACCGACGAACGCCTGAGAGGCGGAGCAGAATCGTGCGAATCACCCAGGGTGCGTTCTCCTATCTGCCCGATCTGACCGACGACGAGATCAAGGCGCAGCTGCAGTACTGCATCGACAACGACTGGTCGGTCGCGATCGAGTTCACCGACGATCCGCATCCCCGCAACGTGTACTGGGAGATGTGGGGGCTGCCGATGTTCGACTTGCCGGATGCGAGCGGCGTCATGCTCGAGGTGGACGCATGCCGGGACGCCTATCCGGCGCACTACGTGCGGGTCTCGGCGTTCGACGCCAGGCTGACCCGGCAGACCACGGCGCTGTCCTTCCTCGTCCAGCGACCACCCGAGGAACCCGGCTTCCAGCTGGAGCGCCAGGAGGGCCCTGACCGCACCATCCGCTACACCCTGCGCGGCTATGCCAGCGACCGGCCTGTCGGCCAGCGGTACGGCCGCGGCGACAGTTGACGAGCCCGACCGCGGGTTTCGCCATGCGACGGCCGGGGACCGGCGACGCGGCGACACCTGACTCAGCCGACGATTCGCCGGAGGAGCCGCTGGCCGACGACGCCGTGCTCGAGGTCGACACCATCCGCCGGGAATCGGACGTGGACGCGGTCCTTGACCGGCTGGACTCGGAACTGGTGGGTCTCGTCCCCGTCAAGACCCGCATCCGGGAGATCGCCGCGTTGCTCCTGGTGGACCGGATGCGCTCCAAGTTCGGTCTGAGTTCGTCACGGCCCGCATTGCACATGTCCTTCACTGGCAGTCCTGGTACGGGCAAGACCACCGTCGCGCTGCGGATGGCCGAACTGCTGCACGGCCTCGGATACCTACGTCGGGGGCACCTGGTGTCCGTCACCCGGGACGACCTGGTCGGTCAGTACATCGGGCACACCGCGCCGAAGACCAAGGAAGTGCTCAAGCGCGCCATGGGCGGCGTGCTGTTCATCGACGAGGCGTACTACCTCTACAAGGCGGACAACGAGCGGGACTACGGCGCGGAAAGCGTCGAGATCCTGCTGCAGGTGATGGAGAATCAGCGCGACGATCTCGTCGTCATCTTGGCTGGCTACAAGGACCGGATGGATGACTTCTTCCGGTCCAATCCCGGGATGAGCTCAAGGATCGCGCATCACATCGACTTCCCCGAATACAGCATCGATGAACTGGTCGCGATCTCTGAATTGATGGCGGCCGAGCACGAGTACGTGCTGCCCTCGGACACCACTGCGGTGCTCCGCGACTACCTGGAACGGCGGATGCGGCAGCCCCGGTTCGCCAACGCGCGCAGCGTCCGCAACGCCATCGAGCGGGCTCGGCTGCGGCAGGCCAACCGGCTGGTGAGCGAACCAGGCGCGACGGTGACGAAGCAGCAGTTGCAGTCCCTGGAGCCGGCCGATTTCCTGGCCAGCCGTGTCTTCACCGACGATGCCGAAAAGCACGACGACACCGACTAGGTATCGGAATCCTCGTCAGACGGCGGCCCGTCCGGAACGGGTTCCCCGCCTGACAAGCGATCGGAGACTCGCCCACCGACAGGCGTTTGTGCGCCGCCAGAGCCCTCTTCGGCGGGTGTCAGCTGATCCGGCGATGCGTCGTCCGCACCGGCCTCATGTTCGGCGTGGGCGGCTGGCTGCTGCTGCATCTATTTCCTCCAAGGGTGGTCAGTCTGGATCACTCCGTCCAGGGGCCGGCGCCGCCGACCCTGGTCGGGGTGATGTGGGTGATGAATCCCGGCGGTGGGTCCGGCATCGGTGGAAAGTCGGTGCCTGGACCGACGTAAGTCTGGGCGAGCCGGTGCAGCAGTTCCGGCGCGCCACCCTCGGTGATGTGCGCTCGACCGTGGACGACGAGGTAGTGCCGCATTCCGATGTCGTTGCTCGTGTTCGCCTCGAAGGAGACGACCACCCGGGGGTCGTTGCGGATGTTGCGCAGCTTGCGCTGTCGGCCGTCCAGATGAGCGGCGACGAGTTCGTCACCGTCCAGCCCGACCCACACGATCGCGACCTGAGCAGACCCGTCGTCGTCCAGGGTGACGAGGTGAGCGAGGGCACCTGACTCGACGAGGCGCCGAGCCGCGTCGTTGAGCACGGCCACGCCTGGCACTCTGGCACAGGCAACGCCCGGGTGCGAGCGGGGGTCCGGCTGGAGGATGCGGGCGTGACTACCGATCACGCGGCGTTCCCGGATCCCTCCGTCATCGTCGCTCCGCTGCTGGCAGTGTCCGACCTCTCGAACTCGCTCCACTTCTGGGTGGATCAGATCGGCGGCGAGGCGACGGTGCAGTGGGACACCTACGCCGTCGTACAGATCGGTCTCGGGCGGCTGCACCTGGCGGTGGCAACGCTGTCGCAGCGCGGTGTGCACTTCCTCGGCCCGGCCGCGGAACCCGCGTGGGGAGGCGAGGTGCGCGCCTTCGCCCTCGACCCCGACGGGCACCTGCTCGAGATCACCAGTCCCACCTAGCAGTCCACGCTGAGGGTCCGGGTGCGCCGAGCGGATTCAGCGTAGCCAGGCCGGCTCGTCCTGGACGGCTTGCATGACCGCGCGGTACCGGTCGTCGCCGGAGCGCCGGTCCAAGCCGTGCAGCAGGCCGAAGGAGAATCCGTTCTCGCCCGCCAGATGGGCCTGGGCACCCAGCTGACGGAGTACCTCGCGGCTGGCGGCGCCGTCCTGTTGACAGCCAAGGATCTCTTGCAGATCCTCCATCTCCGCGGCGAGTGAGTCGGCCGGAGCGCCGAAGACCGCGGCCACCGACTCAGCCGCGTACCGCGCCCGCTTGGCCGCCTTGCGGACCTCGTGCAACTGGCGGTCGACCTGCTCAGCGGACTCGGCCGATTGCGCCAGCTCCGCCGCTTGCAGAACCCGTCGACGCGTCTTTGCGACGAGGCGTGGCAGCACCGCTGACGCCTTGCGCTTGGCCTTGCTCTCGGCGCTGAGGGCAGCGCCGTCAAGACCGTCCAGCGAGTCGAGCAACCGGAAGTAGCGTTCGCTTTTCAGCTCCGTGCGGATGGTGGCAAGCGCCGCGCGGTGGCGTTGGCGCATCTCCAGGTCGATTCGCCGGCGGACGGGACCGAGCAGGAGTTCGGGCGGTTGCTCGGAGACGAGTCGATTCAGTCGCTCGTGGATGACCTCGGCGTCGCGGGCCTCACCGAGTACGCCGCCGAGCCACTTCAACTCCGCACGCAACGGTTCGGTGACCGCGACATCGAGCAGCGGCCGGTACGTCGCGAGCGCGCTCCGCAGCCGACGGGTGCTCACCCGCATCTTGTGTACGGCGTCGGGTTCGTTCGTGCGGGTGTACGGGTCCCAGGCCATCAGTGCGGCGCTCTGCTCGCGCAGGTGGGCGAGCGCGACGTCGCCGGCCGGCGATTTTCTGCTCAGCTCGACGGGTTTGTGCTCCGGAGCCATCCGATCTCGCAGCACGCGGTGCAACTTGGAGGACGTCGTAGCCGGGCTGCAGCCGGCGCGGCGCAACTGTGCGCCGACCGCGTCGAGGAGTTCTCTGTCGCCGCCGACCAGTTCCACCTCCACCTCACGCCAGGTGCCCCCGTCTGCGTCCAGCGGCTTTCCGGCGACATGGTCGTCGGCCACTTCGGCCAGGACCTCGCCCTTCTCGTCGAGAAGCCGGTGGACGGTCCGCCGCGTGACCAGGCTGGCCACCGGGAGCAGTTCCTGGTCCCGGATGTGTACCCGGGCAAGGTCGGTCAGAGCTTTGGGTGGGGTCCGGACGCTGCGTCCCAGCGGACGGTGGACTTCCAGCCGCTCGTCGGCGGCCTTCGGCAGTTTCAGGTGCCAGCCGTCGTCGGCTCCGCCGGTACGCCGGCGCAGCGTCGTCGCATGGCGCAGCAGGCGGAGGTCGACGGTGTCGAAGTAGGTGGCTTCCAGGTGTTGCTCGACCGGCTGTTCCAGTGTGGCCACGCCGGGCAGATCAAGGAACTCGGGAAGCGGGAAGGTGAGGTCGGCGTCGAACTTGCGCTCGATCTCGACGTGCCCGCCGGCCGCGCTCATGCCGCCGGCCATGGGCGCTCGATCGATCTGAGCCGTCCCTCACTGATCTGCAGCACAGTCCAGCCTCCCCTCCGAAAGCGTCTGGCTGCCCGCGGCCGGGCACCGCAGCGCATCTGCAAAGAGTGCAGTACCGGCGTCACCACCGCCCCTTCGAGGCACACGGCGATCGGCATTCGGTCCGAACACAGGTCGAGGACCCGGTCGGTGACATCCTCGGCCCGCCGCTCAGAGGTCAGGTCGAGGACAGACTCCGTCTCCACGGTGGCTCGTACCGCCTCGGCGTACGGCAAGAGGGTCTGGGTGCATCGCGGCGCGGCCGAACTGGCCAGCCGCTTCACGCCGAAGCTGCCCAGTACCGGAACCAGCGCCTCGGCCTGGGCCTGGCCGCGGCGGTCGAGGCTGCGGTCCGACCGCGGCGTACGGGAGCGGACGGCCACCGAGCCGTTGCGGATCAGGATCAGGGTCGCGAGCGCGGGAGGGAGTTCGGTGAACGCCTCCAGGACCTTGCGATCGACCGCGCGGCTGACGGTGGCCAATGCCGCGGGAACTGACAGCCAGGCCATCTCGTCGACCTCCGCACTGGGCGCGAACCGCCCGGCGACGGCCTCCATGGCCCAATACTTGACGGTCTTGGTGGCCGCTTTGCCGTCGCCGCCCACGACGTAGCTGTATTGCGCGATGAAGGCGCCCAGGACCGGCTCGTAGCCGGTCTCCTCGGTCACCTCGCGAGCGGCGGTGAGCAGTAGATGCTCACCTGCCTTGCGCTTGCCCTTGGGAAGCGACCAGTCGTCGTACCGTGGCCGGTGCACCAAGGCGACCTCGACGCGGCCGGCCTCCGAGCGCCACAACACGCCCCCGGCTGCGCGCACGATCGGCCGTCTACCCATCACGGGCCCCACGGGGAGTCAGGTGCGCACATCACGTCCGCCGCTGCAGTTCGGCCCACAGGGCGTCGTAGCAGCGCGCGGCCGGGCTGCGCGGTGCGAAGACCGGCACCGGTGCTCGGTGCTCGGCCATCTGCTCGATCACCGAGGCCGCTGGAATGACGGTGCGGGCGATATTCGGGCGCCCGTCGGCCATCTCCTCGACGACGGTGCGATGCAACCGCTTGCGGCGGTCCACCATGGAGAAGAACGCGAGAATCGCGGGCCGCCGTCCGTCGAAGCCGGCGACGAACGTGGTCAGCTGCTCGAATGTGCGTAGCGACAACGTGGCCGGAATCAACGGCACGAGCAGAGCGTCCGCGGCCTGCATGATGTTCTCCGAGACCAGGGAAATGCTCGGCGGGCAGTCGAGGAAGACCACGTCGTACTCATCGGCCAGCGGGCGTAGCAGCCGCTCGATGCGCCGGGTCGACTTCTTCTGCGAGTCCAATTCGAGATCCATGTTGCGATAGGAGAAGTCCGCGGGCAGCAGGTCGAGGTTGTCGAAGTCGGTGGCCTTGATCGCCGCGGCAGCGGTTGTTGCTCGGCGAACGAGAGCGCGGGCGCCGCCCTTCACCTTCGGCTTGATCCGGAAGAGGAAGCTGGCCGCGCCCTGCGGGTCGAGATCACACAACAGGGTCCGTTGACCCTCCCGGGCGGCGAGGTAGGCCAGGTTGACGGCCGTGGATGTCTTTCCGACGCCGCCCTTGATGTTGTACGTCGCGACCAGCTTCACCCCGGGCTCCAACCGGTGAGCTGCGCGAAACTGTGCTGGTTTCGGTCCTTCATGAAGGTCTGGAAGGTGTCGAGGAATTCCTCACGGGCACGTTGCTGGACGGTATGAAGTTGAGCTGCCAGTTCGCCCATCGCCAGGATGGTCGCCGGCGGAGTCGTGCCGGTTTCCATCATCTCGGCGGCGAATCGTCGCAACTCCAGGCGCTGCACTTCGCTGTCCTGGAAGTCGCCGAGACACTCCTGCAGGCCTTTCAGCACCTGTACGGCGCCGCGCCGCTTCGACTTGTCGTGGAGCGAGGCGAAGATCTCCAGGAGGTAGCGCAGTTCCTTGCAGCGCTTGCGCAAGTCGTGCAAGCGCTCGGCGGGTGAGTCCTGGTCGATGGTCGACCCCAAGCGCACCACTCGGCGGTGTGCGCGGCCGAGCCGGGCCCGGGCGAGTTCGGCCGTGGTGCCGTGGCCGGTCAGGCGTGGGTTGTCGCCGTTGGACAGGGTCGCCCAGCTGTTCAGGACTCGCTCGAAGCGGCGGGAGCGCAGTCCGCGGACAAGCCGGCGCAGTTCGGCCCGGCGGCGGGCTTCGAGGTGGTGGCGGAACGGTGTGAGGTCACTCGCGTCCGCTGCACGCAGATGCTGGGCGAGCTCGGCCAGACTCAACCGGTAGACGTCCAGGTCCCTGGTGGGAGTCGTCAGGTCCCCCAGCCACTTCAGTTCGGACTGCAGCAGTTCGGACACCACGTGCGGGAGGACGTCACCTGTCAGCTTCACGGTCGATCTAGCTCGGCGTACGGCGACCCGCAAGTCATGGAGGAACTCAGTGTCCACATCGGACAGAACGCCGGGCAGATTCGCTTCGAGGGTGACCCGGAAGTCGTCCAAGACCAGGCGCACCGTTTCCTCGGCGGGACGATCACCGTCGAGCTGGAGATCGACCTTCCCGGAGTAGTCGCCGGCGTGGCGCCCGACGGCTCGCAGCGCCTCGTCGTAGAGATCCCGCTCGTTGCGGTCGGCGCCGGGGATGGCGCCCAGCATGACCCGGATCCGATCGGCGTCTGGCTCATAGCCGCGCAACGCCGACACGGTGAAAAGCCTGTCGTGGCCGGAAAGATGCTCGACCCGGAGCCGGGCGACGGTCTTGTCATCGTCGTTCAGCAGGCGGATCTCGCGGCGCATACATTGCACGTGAGCCGTTGGCGTCAACGCCCGGATCCCTGCCGCGGCAGAGACCTGCTCTTGCAGTGGACCAGGAGGGAGAGCGTCTACGGATGCCGGTAACCGCAGCCTGGCCGCCGCCGCTGACAGCTTGTGCCCATCGGCACTCTCGAACTCCAGCCGGACCTCATCTCCGACCTTGGCCAGCAGTAGCTGCTGCCCGTTCCCATGCAAGCGCCAATCGAAGGTGTCCAGCCACGTCCGCTCGACGTCGACTTCCGGACCGGTGACGGTCTGATAGCGGGGAGCGAGCGCGATCCCGATCGCGTCATCGCCCAGCCGGTCGAACCGGAGGTCCATGGCGCCGTCGGTCAATGGTTCGAGCCCCCTTCTCGGGTCGGCGGGCGGTGCGCTCGCGGTCCCAGGCTAGTGCCCGGCGGTGGCGCTACTGCTGCCTATCCGTCTGACCATCGCTCTCGGTGCAGTACCTCCGCCAGCGGACGCCTTGGCCTCGTCACGGCCGACCCCATGGGTCGGTCACTCGCGTCCTTGTAGCCAATCCCGATGACACCCACCTGTCGCAGCCCTGCCGGTATCCCCAGCTGTTCGCGAAGCTCCCGCTCACCGTCGGCGATGCCGAAGAACCAGGCGCCAAGCCCGCGGTCGACCGCCGCCTGCAGGATCAACATCGACGCCATGCCGGCATCGACGAACCAGAACGGAACTGGCCACGCCTCGGCATCCTGCAGGCCGAACTCGCTCTTGTCTGCCTGGCTGTAGCGGGCTGTGTAGGCGACGGGGTCCGTGAACACGAGCGCCCAACGCGGCACTGCGAATCCTTCCGGTCAGGATTCGCAACGATCGTTAGAAACCGCCCGTGATCGCCGCCTGACGATCACCAGGACCGCCACCGAAGTTCAACGGGTAGCGGGACAACCTCCGACGTGCGTGCGCTCTGGGAGTTTCAGCGTGCTCTCAGGGAGTCTCAGCGTGCTCTCAGGAGCCATGGCGCAGCATGTCTCGCGTCGTAGAGTAAGCGCAGCGCTACACACCGTCACGTCCCCAGGAGCCGGAGAGTCGTTGATGTCCACTCAAGTCGAAACCTCTGAACTGTTGAAGACGACATTGAATGCGCCGGCCGGAGCGGAAACCGAAGGTCAACTTAGTCCAGGTCGGCTTGCCCGAGCGAAGCAGGCCTACACCACCCGCTATGTCGATGTCAAGCGGGCGACTGGTTTGCTCGAGCATGCAATTCCGTGCATCGGTGACGTCGTGCTTGCTCGGGTCGAGGAGCTCGGACAGCACCTCAAGATCGAGCGGACCGACGGGCGCCGCGCGACGATGTTCCCGGGCGACGAACTGATCGTTGCCT
>JACCXW010000117.1 GCA_013696785.1 Geodermatophilaceae bacterium
GTCTCGGTTTCCTCCGTGAACGTCGTCTTGATGACCCCGGCCCTGGTCCCCCCGATCCCCTTGGCGTAGGACAGGGCGAGTTCCAGCGCCGCCCCGCTGGCGTCCTGCTCGACGGCGACCAGGCAGGGCACGCCCTTGCCGTCGGAGAACTGCCGGCGAACGAGGTGGCCGGGGCCTTTCGGTGCGACCATCGCGACGTCCACGCCGGCCGGGGCGGTGATGTAGCCGAACCGGATGTTGAAGCCGTGCCCGAAGAACAGCGCGTCGCCCTCCTGCAGGTTCGGCTCCACCGCGTCGGCGTACAGGCCTCGCTGCTTGTGGTCCGGCGCCAACATCATGATCAGGTCCGCCTCAGCCGCGGCGATGTCCGGTGTGACGACCCGCAGGCCCTCCGCCTCGGCCTTGGCTCTGCTCTTGGATCCCTCGAGCAGTCCGACGCGTACGTCGACGCCGGAGTCGCGGAGGGACAGCGCGTGCGCGTGACCCTGGCTGCCGTAGCCGAGGACGGCGACGGTCCGGCCTTGGATCACCGACAGGTCGGCGTCGTCGTCGTAGAAGATCTCTGCGGGCATGGATGTCCTCTCGAGGGGGTCAGGCCGGGCGGTCGAGCGTTCGTACGGCGGGGTACGCGGCGATGGCACGTGGACCACGGCCGACGGCGACGGCACCGGACTGGACCATCTCACGGATGCCGATGGGTGCCAGGACCCGCAGCAGTGCGTGCAGCTTGTCGGCGGTGCCGGTCGCTTCGAGGGTGAGCGACTCCGTGCTGACGTCGACGACCTTGGCGCGGAACAGCTCCGCGGTCTCCAGGACGTGTGTCCGTGTCGTGGCGTCGATCTTCACCTTCACGAGCAGCAGTTCGCGCTGCACCGACGTCTCTGCGTGCAGCTCGACGATCTTGATCACGTTCACCAGCTTGTTCAGCTGTTTGGTGACCTGCTCCAACGGCAGCTCTTCGACGTTCACGACGATCGTCATCCGGCTGATGTCCTCGTTCTCGGTCGGACCGACGGCCAGCGAGTCGATGTTGAAGCCGCGGCGACTGAACAGGCTCGCGACCCGAGCGAGAACGCCGGGCTTGTTCTCCACGAGGACCGACAGGGTATGCACGGTCATGAGTCATACCCCCGCGTCGAAATCGGGACGGACGTCGCGGGCGGCCAGGATGTCGTCGTTGCTCGTGCCGGCGGCGACCATCGGCCACACCTGGGCGTCCTCGCCCACGATGAAGTCCACCACTACCGGTCGGTCGTTTATCTGCATCGCCTTGTCGATCGTCGCATCGACATCATCCCGGGTCTCACACCGCATCCCCACGCAGCCCATCGCCTCGGCGAGCAGCAGGAAGTCGGGGATCCGCCGGGCGGCCTGGGTTCCGAGGTTCGTGTGCGAGTACCGCTCGCCGTAGAAGAGGTTCTGCCACTGCCGGACCATGCCCAGATTCCCGTTGTTGATGATCGCCACCTTGATTGGGATCCCTTCGATCGCGCAGGTGGCGAGTTCCTGATTGGTCATCTGGAAGCACCCGTCCCCGTCGATCGCCCACACCGTCGCCTCGGGGCGGCCCACCTTGGCGCCCATGGCGGCCGGTACGGCGTACCCCATCGTGCCGAGTCCACCCGAGTTGAGCCAGGTGTACGGGCGCTCGTACTGGATGAACTGCGCCGCCCACATCTGGTGCTGGCCCACACCGGCCACGTAGATCGCCTCCGGCCCCGCGATCGCGCCGAGCCGCTCGATCACGTACTGCGGCGCGAGCGCGCCGTCCGGCGGCCACTCGTAGCCGCTCGGGTAGGTGCTGCGGTAGCCGTCGAGCTGGGACCACCATCCGCCGATGTCGGCGCGGTGCCCCGCGTCGTACTCCTGATGGATCGCCGCGATCAGATCGGCGATCACCTCCCGACAGTCACCGACGATCGGGACGTCGGCCACCCGATTCTTGGAGATCTCCGCCGGGTCGATGTCGGCGTGTACGACGGTGGCTCCGGGCGCGAATGTCGACAGCTGACCGGTGACCCGGTCGTCGAATCGGGCGCCGAGCGCGACGATCAGATCACTGCGCTGCAGTGCCGTCACGGCGGTGACGGTGCCGTGCATCCCCGGCATTCCGAGGTTGAGCCGATGGCTGTCCGGGAACGCGCCACGTGCCATCAGGGTCGTCACGACCGGGATGCCGGTGGCCTCGGCCAGCACCTTGAGTTCCGTCGTGGCACGGGCCTTGAGCACGCCCCCACCGACGTAGAGCACGGGCCGCTGCGCCGAGGCGATCAACCGCGCCGCCTCCCGGATCTGCTTGCTGTGCGGGCGCAGCACGGGGCGGTAACCCGGCAGGTCGGTGGTCGGCGGCCAGGCGAACGTCGTACCGGCCTGCAGGACGTCCTTGGGGATGTCGACGAGAACGGGGCCGGGCCGGCCAGTGGAGGCGATGTGGAACGCCTCGGCGATGACGCGCGGGATGTGGGCCGCGTCCGTGACCAGGTAGTTGTGCTTCGTGATCGGCATGGTGATGCCGCAGATGTCGGCTTCCTGGAAGGCATCGGTGCCGATCGCGGCGCTCGGTACCTGGCCGGTGATCGCCACGAGTGGCACGGAGTCCATGTGCGCGTCGGCGATCGGCGTGACCAGGTTCGTGGCGCCGGGCCCGCTGGTCGCCAGGCAGACGCCGACCCGCCCGGTGGCCTGCGCGTAGCCGGCTGCCGCGTGCCCGGCGCCCTGCTCGTGCCGCACCAGGATGTGTCTCAGCTTGGTCGAGTCGAACAACGGGTCGTACGCCGGCAGGATCGCACCGCCAGGGATGCCGAAGATGACCTCGGCGCCGACCTCCTCGAGCG
>JACCXW010000169.1 GCA_013696785.1 Geodermatophilaceae bacterium
GACGTACGCCCGCCCGGCGCCGGACCGCCGATCAGGCCCGGTTCGATGGCTTCCTCGTCCCCGGCGACGTGGACCTGGGCGAGCGTCTCTGCCGACGGGGGCGGTCCGTCCGACGCCGCGGCCTGCCGCTCCACCTCGGTGACGGGTGCCGCGTCCACGCCGGAGGGATCGGTGTCGATGGAGATGATCGGGGAGCCGACGTCGACCGTCGTGCCCTCGCCGTAGTGCAGTTCGGTCACGACGCCGGCGTACGGGCACGGCAACTCGACGGCCGCCTTGGCGGTCTCGACCTCGACGATCGGCTGGTTGATCGTGACGGTGTCGCCGACGGCGACGAGCCACTGCAGGATCTCGCCCTCGGTCAGCCCCTCCCCCACGTCGGGAAGCTTGAACTGCTTGATCTGCGCCATGCCCTACAACTCTCCGATCAGAACGCGAACGTGCGGTCGACGGCGTCGAGGACGCGGTCGAGGTCCGGGAGGTAGTCCTCCTCGATCTTGCTCGGGGGGTACGGCGTGTCGTAGCCACCGACCCGCAGTACCGGCGCTTCGAGGGAATAGAAGCACTGCTCGGTGATCCGGGCCGCGAGCTCCGATCCCATACCGAGGTTCGTCGGCGCCTCGTGGACGACGACGCACCGCCCGGTCCGGCGTACAGAATCGAACACCGGCGCCAGATCCAGCGGGGAGAGGGTGCGCAGGTCGATGACTTCCAACGAGCGGCCCTCGGCTTCGACGGCGGAGGCGGCCTGCAAGGCGGTCTTCACCATCGGCCCGTACGCGAGAACCGTGCAGTCCTCGCCGGCACGGACCACCCGCGTCTCGAACAGCGGACCCGGCTCAAGCGAGGTGTCCAGATCGGCCTTCTCCCAGTACCGCCGCTTCGGCTCGAAGAACAGCACCGGGTCGTCGGCCCTGATCGCCTGCTGGATCATCCAGTAGGCGTCGACCGGGTTGGAGCAGGCGACGACCTTCAGCCCGGCGGTATGTGAGAAGTACGCCTCGGGCGACTCGCTGTGGTGCTCGACAGCGCCGATCCCGCCGCCGAACGGGACCCGGATCACGATTCGCATCGGCAGCTTTCCCCGCGACCGCGAATGGATCTTCGCGACCTGGGTGACGATCTGGTTGTACGCCGGGAAGATGAACCCGTCGAACTGGATCTCGCAGACCGGCCGGAACCCGCGCATCGCCAAGCCGACCGCCGTACCGAGAATGCCCGACTCGGCGAGCGGGGTGTCGATGACGCGGTCCTCGCCGAAGTCCTTCTGCAGCCCGTCGGTCACCCGGAAGACGCCGCCGAGCTTGCCGATGTCCTCACCCATCAGCAGGACCTTTGGGTCGTCCTCCATGGCCTTGCGAAGGCCCATGTTGATCGCCTTGCCCAATGTCACAGGCGCAGAGCGCTGCGTCACGGCTGCCATCTCAGGCCTCCTGTCCGGCGCTGGCGAAGGACGCGTGGTATTCGGCAAACTCCGCTGCTTGATCGGTGAGGTACGGCGTCTGTTCGGCGTACACGTTGGCGAACATGCTGGTGGCGTCCGGGTCGGGCATCTCCACGGTGCCCTTGCGGATCCGCACCGCCAGCTGGTCCCCTTCGGCGTCGACTGCGGCGAAGAACTCGGCGTCGGCCTGCTCCGAGCGGATGAGGTATGCGCGGACCCGTTCGATCGGGTCCTTGAGCTTCCACGCCTCCATCTCGCTGGCGAGGCGGTAGCGGCTCGGGTCGTCCGACGTCGTGTGCGCGCCCATCCGGTAGGTGTAGGCCTCGATGAACGTCGGGCCCTGCCCCGTCCGGGCTGCCTCCAGCGCCTTCCGGGTCACCGCGAGCACCGCGAGTACGTCGTTGCCATCCACCCGTACGCCGGGGAAGCCGAAGCCGCGAGCACGCTGGAACAGCGGGATCCGGGATTGCTTCTCGATCGGCTCGGAGATCGCGTACTGGTTGTTCTGGCAGAAGAACACGACGGGGGCGGCGAACACGCTGGCCCAGATGAAGGACTCGTTGACATCACCCTGGCTCGTCGCGCCGTCGCCGAAGAACGCCAGCGTCGCGCCGTTGCCGCCGTCTCGCTGCATGCCCATCGCATAGCCCACGGCGTGCAGGCACTGCGCGCCGATGACGACGGTGTACAGGTTGAACATCGTCGCGATCGGGTCCCAGGAGCCGTTGTCGCAGCCGCGGAAGAGGCTGATGATGTCCAGCGGGTCGACGTTGCGGCACCAGGCGACGCCGTGCTCCCGGTACGTCGGGAAGGCCATGTCGTTGGCTTCCAGCGCCCAGCCTGCCCCGATCTGCGCACCCTCCTGCCCCAGCAGGCTGGCCCAGATCCCCAGCTCGCCCTGGCGTTGCAAAGCGGTGGCCTCGACATCGACGCGGCGCACCAACGCGAGGTCGCGGTAGATCGCCCGCAGCTGCTCGGGGCTCAGGTCGATGGCGTAGTCGGGGTGCTCGACCCGCTCACCTTCGGGGGTGAGGAGCTGGATCAGCTCCGGCCCAGCCTCGGCGAAACTGCTGTCCCCCGGGCTGACGCCGATGTCGCCAGACGACATGGATGTCTCCTTGCTCCTGCTGCCGTGACGGGGTCGCCGTCCGTACAGATGGCAATCGGCGACGCTGGACGGCGCCAGGTGTGCCGCCGCCGCGCGTACGCCGATGCTGGATGGGTACGTCACCCCCATCCTGGCATGCGCCGCCGGTAGCGTGTGACAGTAGGTTGGAGGCTCAGGGCGCTGGGTGTGCATCGAGGGTTACCGAGGTGAGGAGCAGGCATATGTCCGGCGAGAAGACTGTGGCAATCGGCCGACTGGCCATCCGGACGGCTGGCTGATGTCGGGGCTGCGGTCGATCCTGTCCGGCGCCGCTGCGGGAGCCGCCGGAACGACGGCGCTGAACGCGGTGACCTACCTCGACATGGCTGTCCGAGCGCGTCCCACCAGCAGCACACCCGAGGACACGGTCGAGAAGCTGGCGGATAGGGCGCACGTCCAGATCCCGGGCGCAGGAGAGGACCGGGACAACCGGCTGGCCGGACTAGGTCCGCTGGCGGGGATCGCAACGGGTGTCGGCGTCGGAACGCTGCTGGGGCTGGCCCGCGGGCTGGGCTGGCGGCCCTCGCCCGCGATGGGTGCCGTCGTTGCGACGGTGCTGGTCCTGATCGGTGCGAACGGGCCGATGACGGCCCTGGGCCTCACCGACCCGCGCGAGTGGGATCTGGATGCGTGGCTCACCGACGTCGTACCGCATGTGGTCTACGGCGCCGTGACCGCCGCGACCCTGGATGGACTCGACGACTGATCCCGGCGCACCGTGGGGCGACGGCTAGGTTCGTGGCACAGACCCTGGCGAAGGAGTGACGGTGGCAGACGAAGTCCTGGTCGAGCGCGACGGCGGCATCCTCATCATCACGTTGAATCGACCGAAGGCGAAGAACTCGGTCAACAGCGCCCTCGCTCATGCGCTCGCAGCGGCCGTCGACGAACTGGACGCCGACGACGCCTTGAGCGTGGGCATCATCACCGGCAGCGGCGGCAGCTTCTGCGCCGGTATGGATCTCAAGGCCTTTCTGCAGGGGGAGTTCCCCGCGGTCGAGGGACGTGGATTCGGCGGCATCACAGAGGCGCCGCCCGTAAAGCCTCTGATCGCAGCGGTCGAGGGTTACGCGCTGGCCGGCGGATGCGAGATCGTGCTGTGCTGCGATCTCGTGGTGGCTGCCAGCGACGCCAAGTTCGGCATTCCGGAGACCAGGGTCGGGCTGCTGGCCGGGGCCGGCGGGCTGATCCGGCTGCCGCAACGGATACCGGTGAACATCGCGATGGAATACGCGCTGACGGGGGCCCACTTCAGCGCGGAGGACGCCCGGACGTGGGGGCTGGTGAACCGGCTCACCGAACCCGGCGGCGCGCTCGACGGTGCCCGCGAGCTGGCAGCCAAGGTGGCCGCGAACGGCCCGCTCGGGGTCAGAGCGTCGAAAAAGATCATCCGGGAGGCACCGCACTGGCCGGCCGAGGAGATCTGGGCGCGCCAGCGCGAGGCGATGACCCCGGTCTTCGGCTCCGAAGACGCCAAGGAAGGCGCCGCGGCGTTCGCCGAGAAGCGCGCGCCGGTCTGGCAGGGCCGGTAACGGCCTCGCCAGACCCTCACGATGATCATGGGATCTGACCGGTCCTGGGCGGCGTAACGCCGTGATCATCGCGGCGGGGCGAGCTCCGGGGGCAGCGGTTGGGCATGGGTGACGACGAGGCGGCTCACTGCGCGGGTCAGTACGACGTACAGCCGGTTCAGTCCGCGCGGCTCGGCGGCCACGATGGCGGCCGGTTCCACGACGAGCACCGAGTCGAATTCCAGCCCCTTCGCCAGCGTTGCCGGTACGACGGACAACCGGGGGCCGGCTGCCTCGTCCGTTAGTACCTCAGGATTCAGACCGGCCGCTGCCAGGATGTCGGTGAGCCCGTCGACCGCGGCGTCGGCGCAGATGACGCCGAGCGAGCCTTCGAAACCCAACAGCCGTTTCGCCTGCTCGACGACGGCACCATCCACTGTGGAGACACTGTGGACACCGAGCGCATGATCCCCGTGCCGTACCGACGTCACGGCCTCGACCGAGACGCCGAGGAACGGCAACAGCCGGTTCGCGAACGCCAAAACCTCGCCGGGCACGCGGTAGCCGCGGGTCAACGGAGTCACCTGTGCCGCCGGCTTGTCGAGGTGTCCCAGGCTCGTCCGCCAGTCCTTGCTGGACCACGGCGACGTCCCCTGTGCCACATCGCCGAGCACCGTGATCGATCCCGTGCTCGAGCGTCGGGCGATGGCGCGGTACTGCATCGGGGACAGATCCTGCGCCTCGTCCAAGACGATGTGCCCGTACGACGGCGTGCGCTCCAGCAGCCCCGCTGCCTCGTCCACGAGCACGGTGTCAGCGGCCGTCCATCGCGCGGACCTGACCGACCGAGGTGGACGCGGCCAGGCCAGGAGCCTCAACTCGTCGTCATCGAGGATGCCGTGGGCCGCGCGGGCCAGGGCGGCCGGCGTACTCAGCAGAGAGGCGACCAGGGAATCCGCGGCCACGGCCGGCCACACGGCCTCCAGCAGGGCCATGACCTCCCCCGAACGGGCGGCGCGGCGCATCTCGGCGTCCGTTGGACTGCCGCCACCGGCCTCCTTCTGCCGCCGCGCGTTCTCTGCGATCGCGAGGGCGAGCCGCTCACGTCCGGCGGAGTAGCGCACATCCGAGCGACGTAGATCGTCGACGGAACGGCGCAGCGACTGCTCGGACACCCGATAGCGCCGACCGGCCAGGACAACCGCCACGGAGTCCGTCGGCCGGCGGATCCCGCCGTACACCGCATTGCGCAGTACGGCGGCCATCCGGGCGTCGCCCTTGAGCGTCGCGACTTCCGCCGGATCCTCGGAGCGGATCGGGACGGAGGCGGTCAACTCGGCGATGCTCATCTGCTCGACGCCGCCCTCGCCGAGGGCGGGCAGGACCGCGGCAATGTAGCCGAGGAAGGCGCGGTTCGGACCGACGACGAGCACGCCGGCTTGCCGCAGCCGATCCGGGTAGGTGTAGAGCAGGTACGCCGCGCGGTGCAGGCCGACAGCCGTCTTGCCCGTGCCGGGTGCCCCCTGCACGCAGACCGACACGTCGATCGGGGCTCGGACGATCTCGTCCTGATCGGGCTGGATGGTGGCGACGATGTCGCGCATCGGACCGACGCGTGGCCGCTCGATCTCCTCGAGCAGGATTCTGGACTCCTCCGTCCGGCCGCCGACTTCCAGCAGTTCGTCCTCGTACGACGTCAGCCGGGCGCCCGCGAAGCCGAATCGCCGGCGCAGTCGCACACCCTGCGGGTCGGCTGAGGTGGCCCGATAGAAGGGTGTGGACATCGGCGCCCGCCAGTCGATGACGAGCGGGTCGCCGCGGTCGTCGCGGACGTGGCGGCGTCCGATGTAGAACGTCTCGCTGGTGTCGGAGCGGTCGGTGCGCCCGAAGAACGGCGGAACCGTCCCGTCGTCGGCCAGCGCCTTGAGCCGACGGGCGCGGGCGGCTCCCAGGGACTCGCTGGCGAAGGCGTCCACTCCGCCGTCGGTGATGGCTTCGGCGCTGCGCCGCATGTGCTCCAGCGCTGTCGCGGACTTCTCTAGGTGGTGGCGTTCCGCTGTCAGGATCGAATCAGCAGACACGGTCGGACGACGCTAGTCGGCTGCGACCGAGAACGCATCCGGGTTTCGGTGGCTCTAGCATCCGGGCGTGCTGCGGATCGAGGGAAAGCGGGTCGTGCTCCGGGACTGGGCTGCGGCCGACCTGGCGCCGTACCGGGGATGGCTGCGCCCCGAACACGAGTGGCACCATTGGGATGCGCCGTACTACGCCGCAGCCGACGGTGCGGAGATCGACGCGATGCTGGCCCGGCTGGCCGGGCAGATCGGCGCGGGTGACTGGCCGACGCCACGCACCCGACTGGTGGTCGCGGACCCGTCGACCGACTCGTACCTCGGCGTGGTGACGTGGTACTGGGAGTCCGAACCGAGTGACTGGCGGCGGGTCGGCGTCGTCCTGCACGATCCGCAGACGTGGTCCGGCGGACGCGGCACCGAGGCCCTGACGCTGTGGACGACGTACCTCTTCGCCTCGACCGCTGCGGTCCGGCTGGACTTCGCCACGTGGTCCGGCAACGAGCGGATGTGCCGGCTCGGACAACGCCTGGGCTGGGTGGAGGAGGCGCGGTTCCGGCAGGCTCGCGAGGTGCGCGGGCAGCGCTACGACTCGGTCGTCTACGGCGTATTGCGCGAGGAGTGGCTCACCCGCTGAGCCCGAACAGTGGCAGGCACGGGCGCAAGCCGGCAATGTCCACCGTGGCCAGATCGGCCAGATCGCGCCAGCGGTCGACGGTCAGGATCAGACGCTCCATCCGGTCGGCCCGGTCACCGCGAGCGTGCAGCTCGTAGCCATTGTCCAGGTAGCCCAGCGAGCGGGACACGCCGAGCGAGGCATGGTTGTCATGCCAGGCACTGGTAACGGCCGCGACCGCACCGAGTTCAGCGAACGCCAGGTGCAGCACGGCGGCCCGCATCTCACGTCCGACGCCTCGTCCCCGCCACTGGGGCACGAGCCATGACGCGGTGTCGACGACGCCAAGGTCCGCGAACTGGTCGGCCTCCAGCGTCTGCGAGCCCACCAGCAGGTGCGCAGCCGCAGCCCGAACAGCGGCCACACGGCAGTGCTGTCCACGCGAACACCTTTCCATTGACGCGCCACAACGGGATCACGCACCTCGTTGTGCTGCCTTGCGAGTCGAACGCACAGGGACAGGTCGGATTTTTCCGCGGACGAGTCACTGCGTTGTCCGCCTCCGGTGGTCGGCTTCACCACCGCGAGCTACGGCCCGGAACGCTTCTCGAAATCTGGCACGTGGTGCTCGTTCCACCAGTCGTACACCCGCTCGCGAGACGCGTCGTCCTCCTGACCGCTTGAGGAGTCGCCGGTGATATCACCGCCTCGCCAGCCACAGGAGCACATTCCGCGCCAGGCCGTTGTCTGCTGCGTCGCCCGTGTCCACCCCTCGACCCAGCGCCCGTCCGGCAACTGACGCTCGACGCTGAACGAGTGGCCGTCCCGGGGTGGCGACGGCGGCTGCGGCCACTCCTCGAGTCGATGTCTGGTGGAGCTTCCACCCCGGCTGGACGGATGGCCTGATCTCGGCGTCCTCCTCCGCGGAGTGCGTCGCACCGGCGTCCTCCTCGACATGCCGCTGCCACGAGCGGAGGTACGCACGCAGCCCGCCCCCCAGTGTCATCACGTCCTCGAACCTGAGGGAGATGTCGACCGGCTCATCCAGGCGACGGGGCACGCTGGCCAGTCTGCGCAGCGGCCGGTCGGGAGGCAGGGGCTTCGGCCGGTCCCGAGCGGCTATCCGGAGCACCTGCCGGCCACGAACGACAGCGAAACCCCTAGGGCGAGAACAGGATCTCCAGCGGACCCGAGCGCAGCCTGTGAAAACCCCGTGGCCACCGCTAGGGGCGCAGGTGCGCCCAGCTGTCGGGTTCGGCTTCGAGAAATTCCGCGAAGCTCCACGGCCTCCGCCCGGTCACGTGCTCGACCGTGTGACTCGTGACGCCGATCTCGCCGGTGGCGATGCCGAGGTACGAGCCGATCCAGCCCTCGATCTCCCAATCGTCTGCACCGGCCCGCGATGCCCGGGCCTCGTCGATCGTCTCGGCGTGAAAGCGGATGTCGCGCCCGGTCGCTGCGGCGAGCACCCGCGCGGTCTCGTCCAGGTCGATGGCCTGCGCGCCACTGACGTCGTACACCGCCCCGGCGTGTCCGTCGTCGACGAGCACCGCCGCGGCGAGCCGGGCGACGTCGGCCCTGGCAACCCAGGCGATCCGGCCGTTGCCCGCGGGGCCGCGCAACGTCCCGTCATCGCCCACCAGCAGCGGCACGATGTCGGCGTACAGCGAGCTTCGCAACGCGGTCAGTCGGAGCCCGGCATCGCGGATGGCCCGCTCGGTGCGGGCGTGATCGCGCGCGTACGTGAACGACGCCAGCGGGGCAGCTCCCATGAACGACGTGTAGACCACCCGATCCACACCGGCGTCGACGCAGGCCCGCACCGCCTGCAGATGCAGGGACACGCGATTGGGGTCCTCGTGACCCGAGACCAGGAATACCGTGTGCGCGCCGCGCAGCGCCGCTGTCAGTGCCGGCCGGTCCTCGTACGACGCGACCGCCACGTCCGCTCCGGGCGAGTTCGGCGCGCGGGCGGGATCGCGGACGAGGAGTCTGACGGCGACGTCGTACCCGCGGAGCGCAGCAACGACGCGCCGGCCCAATGCACCGGTGGCACCTGTCACCGCAATCACACCGGCGTTATCCCTGACTGGCATGGCTGAGTGTATGCACGAGACTCAGCAACGCCTAGAGTCGTCGCCATGTCCGATCCGCAGTGGGGTCCGCAGTCAAGCAAGACCGTCAGCTGGTTCGACCCCCTGGCCGCGGCCCAGGCCGGCGCCCTGCTCAGCGGTCGGAACCACCTGCAGGCCATGCTGGACGGGCGCCTCCCGCCGCCACCGATCGGCGGCCTCATGAACTTCGGGATCGAATCGTTCGGCGACGGCGAGGTCACCTTCCGGTGCACGCCGGACCAGTCGGTGTAC
>JACCXW010000181.1 GCA_013696785.1 Geodermatophilaceae bacterium
CCAGCGTCGCCAGGTCCGATCGGCCGTCCGCGGCGGCCAGTCCGGTCGAGATCGCGGTGGCCCCGAGGACGACGATGACGCTGGCCCCCAGCAGTGCGAGCAGCACCGGGCCGGCCGGTGACTCGTAGCCGGATTCGACCTGGAAGGAGAACGCCGTGCCGTTCTCGGAGAGTTGGGTCAGCCGGTCCACCTCAGCGTCGGTCGGCATCCGGCTCGTGTCGAAGAGATAGGTCGGCGCCGACTGCGGGGCCAGATCCAGACTTTCGGCTGTCTGCTCGGACATCAAGGCGAGGGCGAGGCTGTAGGCCACCGGTCCGCGGACGGCGGCTGCCGGCGCCGAGCCGGGGGTGGCGGCGGTCTGCGTTCCATCGGCATTTAAGCCGTACGCCTGATACGTCGCCTCGCCGTCGACGACGAAAGCGGGATCCACAAAGACCACTTTGCCGTCGCCCAGGGCGTCCTCGGCTGTCTCGTTCACCCCGCCGAGGATGGCCCGCAGCACGTCGACCCCGCCGACGGCCGCCACCGGGAACACGTCGGTAGGCCCCTGCGCCTGCCAGTCCAGATATCCGCTGCACTCCGGGGTGGCGCAGGTCGGTCCCACCTGTTGCCAGGACGCGATGTCGCTGGTCGGAAGGGTGGCCTCGATCGCCGCGAGCACCTCGTCGGCCGGGGATGCCAGCGGATCGGCCTCGTCGTAGTAGTTCACCGTCACCTGTCCGAGCAGCGTGTTGGGCACGTATGCCCGCTTCGCGTCCTCGTCCTGGCTCACGAAGAAGATAGAGACGGCGACGCAGCCGGCCAGTGCGGCCATCACGGCGGCGACCGCGGGACCACTTCGGCCGCGATGTCGGGAGGCGTCGCGCAGTGCCATCCGCAGCGGCACCGGCAGCGGTCCGGCCAGCTTGCCTGCGGCACCTACCAGGGCCGGAGCGCAGAGCACGAAGCCCAGCTCGACGAAGACGGCCCCGCCAAGGATAAGGATGTAGTTGGGCTCCTTCAACGACGTACCGAGGACCGTGACACCCAGGCCGGCGGCCGACAGCGCCAGTCCGAACGCGGTGAGCCGGCGACCGAACCGCGGCGGGTCGGGGCGCTGCATCAGTGCGCGGAGCGGATCCTGGCGAGCGGCGGCCCGGGCGGGGACGAGCGCCGCCAGCAGCCCGGTCACCAGTCCCAGCACGGCGACCGCTGCGATCTCGACCCAGTGCACGTGCCAGTCGCCGAAGAGCGTTCCCTGCAGGCGTTCCACGATCGACCGCAGCGGGAACGCCAGCAGCAGACCTCCCGCAACGCCGAGTACCGCCGCGATGGCACCGAGGACGAGGCCGCCGGCGAGGATCGTGCGCCCGACGTCGCGACCGGTCGCGCCGGTGGCGGCCAAGAGCCCGAGTGCCCGACGCTGCCGGCGTGCGCCGACGGCGAAGGCTGCCCCCGCCAGAAGTACGACCTGCAGCAGTGCCAGCCCGACCGTGATCGTGGTCAGCCCGATGATGAGGGCGAGTTCCGCGGGGTCCTGATACGTCGCCGGCGGATCCAACAGCCAGGCCCGCTGCTTGACGGCGATGCCCTCTTCGTTGAGAGCCTCGCCGACGGCGATGGCGTCCATGCCCGCCGGCAGCCCGACCAGGAGCTCGCTCGCGTAGGGATCGACGTAGTCCGTCGGCTTGAAGTCCACCGCACCCGGCTGGGCGAAGAGGTCGTCACCTGTGGTGCGGTCGGGGTCCACCGCGATGCCCACCACCGTGTACGCCGGACCGCCGTCGGCGAGCCGCACGTCGCCGGCCACAGCTACCGCTGTCGCCTCGGCCAGCTCCGGGCTGATCGCGACCTCGTCCGCGGTACGCGCCAACCGGCCCTCGAGCAGCGTCAGGATTCCGTCGGTCAGGGGTGAGGTGCTATCCAGCGTCGTGGCATACACCGCCCGGCTGCCGCCGGTGGTGTCGACGGTCACCTCGCCGTACGCCACTGGCGATGTCACGCTCCGGGCCGGCATAACGCCCGCCTCCACGACTGGGTCAGGGGTTTCCGTGCCCTCTCCGAAGTAATCGAGAAACTCCGAGGGGGTCTGCGTGATGGACTCCTCGGAGACTCGGGTGACACTGAGGTCCGCCGTACCCAGGGCGCGTCGTGCAGTTTCCGCGTTGTCCAGGTCGGAGGCCCGGATGACCA
>JACCXW010000208.1 GCA_013696785.1 Geodermatophilaceae bacterium
GCACGGGGCCTGGCCGGCCGGTGCTCGCGATATGGAACGCCTCCGCGATCACCCGCGGAATGTCCTCCGCGTGGCGCACCAGGTAGTTGTGCTTGGTGATCGGGTAGGTGATGCCGCAGATGTCGGCTTCCTGGAACGCGTCGGTGCCGATCGCCGCGCTCGGCACCTGGCCGGTGATGGCGACGACGGGCACGGAGTCCATGTGCGCGTCGGCGATGGCGGTGACGAGGTTGGTGGCACCCGGGCCGCTGGTCGCGAGGCAGACGCCCACTCGCCCGGTCGCCTGCGCGTAACCGGCGGCCGCGTGACCGGCGCCCTGCTCGTGCCGGACCAGGATGTGTCGCACCGCGGTGGAGTCGTAGAGCGGGTCGTACGCCGGCAGGATCGCGCCGCCAGGAATGCCGAAGATGACCTCTGCGCCTACCGACTCCAGCGACCGGACGAGGGACTGCGCCCCCGTGACGGTTAGCGACGCGCCGGGTTTCCCGGGCGGGGGTGCGGGACGTGGTGTCGGGTTGCTGGTCATTGCTGGCCTCTACGAGTCGACTGGCTGGCACGGGCTGGGCTGGCGCGACGAAGCTGGACACGAAAAAACCCCTCGTGCCGGAGCACGGAGGGGTTTGCGCGACGGTCGTGGTGACCGGTCGCGCTAGGGGATTACGAGGACGCTGTGTCGCACCCGTCCAGGGTGACCCATCCGGGCCGCCGACGTCAATTCCGCTCCGCCCGGTCGCGCGTGATCATCGGCCTTCGCCGGGCCAGACCGGTGAAAGCACATGATCACGCGGGTACGGCCGCGGGCGCCCTGTGCGAAGGGTCAGCCACAGACGGCGCCGTAGGCGGCCGAACCGACCAGCCGGGCGTACTTGCCGAGTACGCCTGAGTCGTAGCGGGGTGGCGGCGGCGTCCAGGTGGCTCGCCGCCGATCCAGCTCCGTCTCGTCGACGAGCAGATCCAGGGTGCGCGCGGTGACATCGAGCCGGATCCGATCGCCCTCGGCGACCAGGGCGATCGGCCCGCCATTCGTCGCCTCCGGCGCGACGTGCCCGACGCACAATCCCGTCGTACCCCCGGAGAACCGGCCGTCGGTCAGCAGCAGCACATCCTTGCCGAGCCCGGCTCCCTTGATCGCGCCGGTCACCGCGAGCATCTCCCGCATCCCCGGACCGCCTCGCGGGCCCTCGTACCGGATGACCAGGACGTCGCCCGGCCGCAGGTTTCCATCGGTGACGGCTTCCATGGCACCCGCCTCGCCGTCAAAGACCCGCGCGGTCCCCTCGAACAGGTCGGTGTCGATGCCGGCGGTCTTAACGACGGCACCCTCGGGAGCGAGGGTGCCGCGCAGCACCACGATGCCGCCGGTCGGGTGGATCGGATCGGCGTACGAGCGGATGATCGTGCCGTCCGGGTCCGGCGGCGCGACGTCAGCGAGGTTGTCAGCGACCGTACGGCCGGTGACCGTGAGCGCGTCACCATGCAGCAGACCGGCGTCGAGCAACGCCTTCATGACGACGGGTATGCCGCCGATCCGGTCGACATCGGCCATCACGTACGGCCCGAACGGCTTGACGTCGGCCAGGTGTGGTGTCCGGTCACCGATCCGGTTGAAGTCGTCCAAGGACAGCTCCACCCGCGCCTCCGCCGCCATCGCGAGCAGGTGCAGTACGGCGTTCGTCGAGCCGCCGAGGGCCATGACCACGGTGATCGCGTTCTCGAACGCCTCGCGGGTCATGATCTGGCGGGCGGTGATTCCCTGCTCAATCAGCTTGACCACGGCCTCGCCCGAGCGCACCGCGATGTCGTCGCGGCGGCGGTCGACGGATGGCGGGGCGGCGCTGCCGGGCAGGGACATCCCGATCGCCTCGGCCGCAGAGGCCATCGTGTTGGCGGTGTACATGCCTCCGCAGGCGCCCTCGCCCGGGCAGCTGGCCCGCTCGATGGCACCCAGCCGGTCCTCGGTGATCAGGCCGCGGGCGCACGCGCCGACACCCTCGAAGACGTCGATGATGGTGAGGTTCTCCTGGTCGTCCAGCCGGCCGGGCAACGTCGTACCGGCGTAGACGAAGACGGCTGCGAGATCGAGCCGGGCGGCCGCCATCAGCATGCCGGGCAGGGACTTGTCGCAGCCGGCGAGCAGCACGGACCCGTCCAGCCGCTCGGCGAACATCACGGTCTCGACCGAATCGGCGATCACCTCGCGGCTGACCAGCGAGGCGTGCATGCCCTCGTGCCCCATCGAGATCCCGTCGGACACTGAGATCGTGCCGAACTCCAGCGGGAACCCGCCGGCCGTCCGGACGCCTTCCTTTGCCCGCTTGGCCAACCGGTCGAGAGACAGGTTGCAGGGGGTGATCTCGTTCCACGACGAGGCGACACCGATCTGCGGCTTGTCGAAGTCCTCGTCGGTCATGCCGACCGCGCGGAGCATCGCGCGCGCCGGCGCCCGCTCGTACCCCTCGGTGACCTCGTGGCTGCGCGGCTTGCGGGTTCGGGCGTTCGGCACGGGGCGAGCCTAGCCACCGCCTCTGCGACCATGTTCGGCGTGGCCGGACCCCTGACGACAGCGCAACTGCGGATGTCGCGCTCCGCCCTGATCGCCGTCGGGATCTTCTCGGTCTGCACCGTTCCGCTGGTCTCGGTCAAACCCTGGTTGGTGGTCCTGCTCGCATTGCCGGTCCTGGCCGGATTCCATGTGTGGCGAAGCGGAGTCGACATCGACGCGGACGGCGTGACGGTACGAGCGGCGTTCGGGACCACGACGGTTGCGTGGCGAGACGTCGCCGGAATCCAGATCCGCGGTCGCGGTCACCTTCGGCTGGTGCGCCGGGACGGAGCAGCGCTGCGGTTGCCGACGCTGCGGGTCAGGGACATCCATCGGCTTCACGAGGCGAGTGGCGGACGGCTCGGTCTGCCTGCCGACGCCGCCGAAACCGACGCGCGAAGGGAGCAAGAACCGGATCCGAGCTAGTGCTGTACTCGCGGTGATCGCTGCACCCACTCCCACAGCCACCAGCTGAACGCACGGCGGTGACGCGGTCTGAGGTCACGCGCCTTACGGCTGCCGACATCGGACGAATGCCAACCCTCCACGTCCAACCCGCCCAGCAGCCGGATGCGCATGGCGACCTCCGCCGGTCATCGTCGCAGAGGCATCCGCCTGCTGAGCGCGTGGCGGTGGCGGGACTCAGCTAGGGCCGGGTACGGCGCGCTGTCCCGCTGGATCGCGGACCTCGCCACGCCCGGTGGCAATTCCCCTCCGTTGGGCCGTCTTGCTAGGAGAAGTAGGAGTGATCGCCCCCGGTCACTCCTCCGCGGACGGCATCGCGTAGAGGTCGACGTGCGTGCCGTCGGGATCGTGGACGGTGGCATAGCGCATGCCCCATGGAGAGTCCCACGGCGGCTTGGAGCCAAAACCATCCACGTCGAGCTCGGCGTACAACGAGTCAACTTCCTCCGATGAGTCCAGCCGAGCGGCGAAGGCCACCCGCTGGCCCGGTGTCGGGTCGAAATCGGGGTAGAACCCCAGGATGGACGCCTCGGTGTCGAGCATCAGGCGCATGCCTGACCCGAGCGGGCACTCCACGTGCTGCTCGTTCTCCGAACCCTCGGGAAAGGCGACTCCCACCCGGCGGTAGAACGCCAGTGATGCGGCCATGTCCGTTGCGACGACGCCGACGGCGTCAAATGTGGGTCCAGGCACCACATTCCTCCTTCAGTTGTGGCTCAGCAGGCCAGCCTCGCCGTGTCGTCCGACCGTAGGTCGGGGCTCCGACAATTCCGCTGAACGGCAGCATCCCGCCGATCAGTACTCGTGCACGACGTTGCGGAGCTCCCCGCCGGCCAGGAAGCGCAACAACTGCTGCCGCGCCACGGCGTACGCCCTCGGGGTGGCACCGGGCACGCTGCCAGCGATGTGCGGCGTGAGGAGCAGCCCCGGAACAGTCCACAGTGGATGGCCCGCGGGCAGCGGCTCCGGGTCGGTCACGTCGATCGCGGCCCGCAGCCGACCCGACGCCAGTTCGGCGACCAGGTCGTCCGTGACGACCACCGGCCCACGGGCGGCGTTCACCAGCAAGGCGCCGTCTCGCATCCGCGCCAGGAAGCCCGCATCGGCCATCCCACGAGTAGCGTCGGTCAGTGGGACGAGCAGGACAACCACATCGAAGTCCGGTAACAGCGCGGGCAGTTCGTCCTGACCGTGGACGCCTTCTCTGACCGTGCGGCCGACCACCTCGACCGCGACGTCGAAACCGTCGAGCATCCGGCGTACCCGGTCCGGGATGTCACCCGCGCCGACGATCAGGACGCGGCGGCCGGCCAGCTCCTCGTTGACGGCGTGGTCCCAGCGGCCCTCCAGCTGCGCGGCGTGGAAGCGCGGGAACATCCGGTACGACGACAACATCGCCGCGACCACCCACTCGGCGGTCGGGCCGGTGTGAGCGCCCCTGGCGTTGCACAGCACTACCCCGTCCGGCACACCCTGGACGAAGTTCTCCGCGCCGGCCGACAGCAGCTGGACCACGCGCAGGTCCGGAAGCTCGGTGTACGCCCGGGACATGTCGGCTCCGCTCAGGAACGGCGGTACCCAGAACTGCGCCGAACGCGCCGACGACGGCACGGATCCGGAGCCGTCCCACACCTCGACCCGGACCTGCACTGGAAGATCGCCGAGCAGGTCACGGCCGCGCTCCTGCGAGACAAGCACGACAACTTCGGGAGCGGTCTCCATGTGGTCTGACTCTAGGCAGCCAGCTCCTGTGGCTGCGACCGAGGGAGTTCCGGCGCCCGACGTAGGGTAGACGGCGACGCTGTCGAGGGGGCGAATTCACAGGTGCAGGTGGCGATGCGCGACTGGTGGCGGCTGGCGGCCGCCGGTCTCGCGCTGGGCCTGCTGACCGGCTGCGGTTCCCCTGAATACGTCGCCGCCGGGCCCTGGCGCCCGCAGGTCGAAGGCCCCCCTCCGGTCGTCGGCCCGCCCCCGGACACTGACCT
>JACCXW010000226.1 GCA_013696785.1 Geodermatophilaceae bacterium
TGCGATCAGCTGCGCGTACCTTGCCAGGATCGGCATGCGCGGTTGCTCGAATGTCGTGGCAGCCGGGGCGGCGGCGCCGACGGCCATCCTCAGGCCGGCGGCTGGCTCGGCCCGGCCGAGGGTTGCCCGACCCCGGGGCCGGCGCCCTGTCGAGCCGGGTCACCGTGTGGCCCCGGACCGCCGGGTGTGCCCGGACTACCAAGCGGCAGTGCGATCGTCTCGGTCGCCGTATCGGGTGACAGCGAAGGATCCGCGTCCGCCGGCTGCGCGGACGCCGGCGGCTTCGCGAGCATGATCGACGACGTCGTCACTGCCTGGGTCGTACGGTTCGACCCTGCCGATCCTGCCGACGCCGCATGTTGCCCGTCGGCTCCGGCCGGTGTCGTATCCAGGCTGCCGAGGATCTGCCTGACCATAGCCAATTCTTCGCGGACGTCGGCAAGGTGCCGGGCGGTCAGCTCTGCTCGTGCCTGTGCATCGGTTCGCATCCGGGCGGCGTTGGCCGCGGCCGCCTCGGCGAGGCTCTCGGCCTGCCGCCGGGCGGACGTCTCCAAGGACTCCGCCTCGCTCGTCACAGCGGGCAACGCCTCGTGGGCGGCCTTGGACTCCTCGTCCAGCCGCTGCGCCAACGGCTGAAGGCGCTCGGCGATGCCCTCGAACGTCCCGCGCAGCTTCACCTCGGCCTCGGCGTGGATCCGTCCGGAGTCCTGCGCCGACCTTCGGATGGCGGCTGCCTCCTCGGTGGCCAGCCGCAGGATCGCCTCGACCTTGGCCCCGAACCCGTCGAGGCTGGAGGTGTCCGACGCCGGCACGACCTGGGGTGGGGGAGGCGGGCTCGGCGGGCCGGTCGGGGCGGTTCCGGAGGATGCACCGGTTGGGCTGCCGCCGAAGGGGACGCTGCCCGCGAGAGCGCCGCTGCCGTCGGGACGGTTCAGGGCGGCTGCGCCGTTCAGGCGCTGCTCGAGTTCCTGGACCCGCCCGGCGGCGGCATCTCGCTGCAACCGCAACTCGTTGCACTGCCCCGAGGTCGCGGCCAGCCGGCCCTCCAGCGACGCGAGGTGGTCGTCCACCTGGCGGCGGTCATACCCTCGCAGCACGACATCGAACGTGGGCCCTGCACCGTGCGTGCCATCCCCGTGTGCCATAGCGCTCTCCTGAGAGTTCTGACGGTCAGTGATCGGAACAGTCCGGCAGCGGACTGTGCGTGAGTGTAACCCCGGTGGGGTAGATGCCGGACCCGATCAGGTGGTCGTCCCCTGGAGCACCGCGTAAACCACGATGTTGTCCAGATAGGACCGTCGACTTCGGTCGAAGTCGCCGCCGCACGTGATCAGTCGCAGTTCGTGTCCCGGGGTCGGGCCGTACACCGCCTCGGTGGGGAAGTCGGTCTTCGGATAGCTCTGCACCTGGCGGACGGTGAACGTGGACACGCTGCCGTCCGAGCGTGTCACCTTGATCGCCTGTCCGGGCCGCATCTCCTCCAGCCGGAAGAAGACACCCGGTCCGGCCCGCGAATCCACATGACCGGCGATGATGGCCGGGCCGATCTCTCCGGGCACCGGGCCACCGGTGAACCAGCCGGCGACGTCGTACGGGTCGGGCGGGACCAGGACTCCGGTCACGTCCACGGCGAGCGGGAGCAAATGGCTGCGTACGCCGATCGAGGGCACCTCGACGGACACCGCGGTCAGCGCGGTCCCGGGCAGGTCGGGAAGCGCCGCGTCCGGGTCCGGGGTCGTTGGAGCCCAGGTACCAGGACCCGGTCCTCCGGTGCTTGGTGGCGCGGACACTGGAGCACTGGTCGACGGTGGGTCCGCGGCGACCGCGGCGGGTGAGCCTCCGCGCAGCCCGATGGTCACTGTGGTGAGCACGGCCAGAACAGCAAGGGCCGCGGCGGCGGCGACAAGCCGGGCGCGGTGCTCGCGAGCGGTGGTCAGCAGTCGCACCGCGCTACGCGGTGTGGGTGGCGAAGGCGCGGCGCCGGAAGGCCAGGGCCATCAGGCCCGTCAGGACCAGGATCGCCGCCACGCCGGCCAGCGCGGCCGGCGCCGTACCGGAATCGTCTGTCGCCGTGCCACCGGCGCCGGTTTCGACGCCGCCGGCCGGAATGATGCCGCCGCCGGCGCTGCTGAGCGCATCCACTCGGGTGACGACGGTGAGGCCGCCGGCGGACTCGTCGAGGATCAGCACGGAGTAGACCGCTCCGGCGGCAACCGTCAGCGGCAGCGTCGCGCCCAGACCGGTTCCGCCGTCGACCCGCAACGTCCACTCTCCGGCGGACACCGTCGAGTAGTCCGTCGTCGTGGCGAAGGGGACGTCCTCGCCGAGCGAGGGTCCACCGTCGACGCTGATGTCGAGTTCGGGCTGGCTGGCCGAGGCCTGGATCACGCGGACGCGGGACTGGCCGGCCGGTGGGAGGGTCAGGTCGTCGGACAGGACGGTCAGGCCCAGGTCGTTGAACGAGCCGACGCCGGCGACGGTGTAGGCGGCGCCCTCATCGGCCGACAGGGTCGTGGAGATCACCGGCGGGGTGCTCGCATCCGCGCCGGCCGGCCGCATGCTGACCGTGTACGTACCGCCGTTCACCGTCTGGTACTCCGACAGCGTGCCGTAGCCGACCCCTTGCAGCAGGATCTGGTCCTGCGGATTGGCGGCAGATACGACGTACACGTCCACTGCGGGCGTGTCCGGGGACAGGTGCGCGAGGCGCAGGTACGAGCCGGTGGCTGCGCCCGCTGCGGGGGCAAAGGCGACGGCAAGTGCGCCGAGAGCGATTGCCGTCACCGCGGCCAGGGCTGTGCGGGTGCCGAGTGAGCGTGCCATGTTGATCAGTCCTCCACACGAGATGCTGAAGGCGATGATAAGCACGCGTCAACCCCGGTGTCCGGTGCGGGAAGATTTCGTACCCGGACGGGGAGAAACGCCTCGTCAGTGGGGTTTGGCGGGGCTCGGAGCCACTGGTACCTCTGCGTGTCCAGTCGGTTTCTGGGTGGAATCGCTCTTGGGTGGGATTGGCTGGGTTTGCGCGGGTTGCGGCCGGGTGGGGGTGGCCGCCGTCGGTGTCGCGGGAGTCTCTGCCGGCGGTCGGGTGTCTGCCGGCAGCCCGGCGAGGAGTTCCCGGACCTCGCGCAACTGCCGCAACGCTGTCTGCCGGATCCCTTCGATGCGCTGCCGCTCCCGGTCGGCCGCGGCGATCATCTCGGCGCTCTGCGCGGTCGCAGCCGCGACACGGGACTGCGCCTCGGAAGTCGCTTCCGCCACCCGGCGGTTCGCCTCGTCCGTGGACACCCGCAACCGCTCGGCCTCGATGCGTGCGGCCTCGCGGCGGCGCTCGCGCAATGAGATCTCGAAGTCCTCGTCGGCCCGCTTGTTCCGCTCGTCGCTCTCCCGCATCAAGCGATCGCGCCGCGCCTCGGCGTTGGCGACCAGGGTCGTCGCCTTTTGCTCTGCCGCGGACAGGACATCGGCGGCCTTCTGACCGGCGGCGGTCAGGCTCTTCGCCGCGTCGCTTTCTGCCTTGAGTCGGATCCGTTCGGCCTCCGCGGCGGTCTTCTGCTGCCGAGCTTCGGTCTGCTCCCGCATCGCCTGCGCTTCCTCGCGCAGCGTCCCGGTGTCCGTGTGCGCCGTGCGCCGGATCTCGGCCGCTTCCTCCTCGGCCAGCCGCAGCATGTGGGCGATCCGCTCGCCCATGGTCTCGTACGTCGGGGCGGCCGTCGTGGCGAGTTTGCGGCGAAGGGACTCCATCTCGCCGTGCACCGCGGACAGCTGACTGGCCAGGTCCGAGGAGCGGGCGACGGCGGCGTCGCGGTCGGTCAACGCAATGCGTACGTCGGCGTCCAGCCGCTCGATCGTCTCGCGGACCTGGGCCCGGTCATACCCGCGCAGCACGACCTCGAACTCGCTGACTGCCGGGATCGGGATCATCTCGGTCGGCCGATCGCGATCCATCGCCGTGCCCCCTAGCCTGTCGTCGCGGCTCAGCTTACCGATCACGGAAGCGGTTGATCGCGCTCAGATGCTCATCCCGGGTATCGGCGTCGCGTACTCCCAGGCCCTCTGCCGGGGCCAGGCACAGCACGCCGACCTTGCCCTGGTGCAGATTGTGGTGCACGTCGGTCGCGGCGGTTGCCGCCGACTCCAGCGGATACGTCCGGCTCAGGGTGGGGTGGATCCTGCCCTTGGCCACCAGCCGGTTGGCCAGGGACGCCTCGCGGTAGTTGGCGAAGTGTGAGCCGATGATTCGCTTCAGGCTCATCCACAGGTAGCGGTTGTCGTACTCGTGCAGGAAACCGCTGGTCGACGCGCAGGTCGCGATCGTGCCGCCGCGCCGGGTGACGTAGACGCTCGCACCGAACGTGTCCCGTCCAGGATGCTCCAGCACGATGTCGGGGTCCTCGCCGCCGGTCAGCTCACGGATCCTCGCCCCGAAACGCTTCCACTCCTGCGGATCCTGCGTCCGCTCGTCCTTCCAGAACTGAAAGCCCTCCGCGGCCCTGTCGATGACCAGCTCGGCGCCCATCGAGCGCACCAACTCGGCCTTGTCCGGGCTGGAGACGACACAGATGGGCGTCGCGCCGCCATGCAGGGTGAGTTGGGTCGCGTAGGAACCCAGTCCGCCGGTGGCACCCCACACCAGGACGTTGTCGCCTTGCCGCATGTTCGCGCCGTTGGAGCTGATCAGTTGCCGGTACGCCGTGGAGTTCACCAGCCCTGGGCAGGCAGCCTCCTCCCATGTCAGGTGCGAGGGCTTGGGCATCAGCTGGTTGGACTTGACCAGGGCGAGTTCGGCCAGCCCGCCGAAGTTGGTCTCGAAGCCCCAGATCCGCTGCTCGGGATCGAGCATGGTGTCGTCGTGTCCGGCCGGGTCTTCCAGCTCGACTGACAGGCAGTGCGCCACCACCTCGTCCCCGGCATTCCACCTGTTCACGCCGGGTCCGGTCCGCAGCACCACTCCGGCCAGATCGGAGCCGACCACGTGATACGGCAGGTCGTGCCGCCTGGTCAGATCCGAGAGTTTGCCGTAGCGCTGCAGGAAGCCGAACGTCGGCAGCGGCTCGAAGATCGACGTCCACACTGTGTTGTAGTTGATCGCGCTGGCCATGACCGCCACCAGCGCCTCGCCCGGCCCGAGTTCCGGGGTCGGGACATGGCGCAGATGCAGCGATCTGTGCGGGTCCTTCTCCTTGGTGGGAAGGCCCTGGAAGATGTCGACCTCGTCGGCGAGTACCACGAGGCCGCGGTACTCCTCGGGCACGGGCAGCCCACCGACAGCCGCGAGGTCGTCGGCCAGGATGGCGTCGAGAATCTGCTGCACGGCGCGGCTCCGGCCTGTCGTCGTTTCGTGATGCGCGCCGAAGGTTACCGGCTGGCTAGAGTTCGCCCGCGTGGCACGACCTAGCGGCCCTCGGCGGCTGCGGATCTACCGGGTGGTCGTCGGCCTGCTCGACTCGTTGTTCTCGCTGCTTGCCCGCCGGGACTACCGGATCGTCGGCTTGCCGCGCACCGGTCCGCTGCTGGTCGCGCCGAACCATGTGTCGATGCTCGACCCGATCGCCGTTGCGATGGCCCTGATCCGAGCCGGTCGTACGCCGCGGTTCGTGATAGCCGCCGAGGTGATGGCGCTGCCCGTCATCGGAGCGGTACTGAGTTACTTCGACCACATCCCGCTGGATCGCGACCGGCCGCTGGATCCGGCCATCCTGGAGCCGGTACGCCGGGCGCTGCGCCGCGGCGAATGCGTCGTCTTCTATCCAGAGGGTGCGATCAGCAAGGACCCGGACTACAGGCCCGGACGGGGGCTGCCCGGACTCGGACGGTTGTCGATCGAACTCGGCGCACCGGTGCTCCCGGTTGCACAGTGGGGCACGCAGCACATCGTCGGTCGGGGCTCGCTGGCATGGCTGGCCTGGCCGCCGCGTCAGGCCCTCGTCAGCGTCCGCGGCCTGCCCCTGCTCCAGCCGCCGCCCGGGCCGGCGGCGACGCTGAATTCCCGGCGGCTGGTCAACGACGTACTGGCCAGGATCACTACCGATCTCGAACGTTCCCACCACCTCGAATCCCACCCCTCTCCGTGATCATGAACTTTTGGTCAGGATGAACCGGGCGATTCCGGATAAAACGGACCACGGATCTTCATGATCACCGGGAAAGGGGGGCGGTGGCGTTGAGGAGAGGTCAGGGCTTGGGGCGGGCGGGTTCGACGAGCTCGATCAGGACGCCGCCGGTGTCCTTCGGGTGGATGAAGTTGATCCGCGATCCACGGGTGCCGCGGCGAGCCCCGTCGTACAGGATCCGCATTCCACGGGCCCGCAGTGTCTCCGTCACGGCGTCCACATCCTCGACCCGGTAGGCGATCTGCTGAATCCCCGGACCGTTGCCGTCCAGGAATTTCGCGATGACCGAGTCAGGCGACAACGGCGCCATCAGCTGCAGCTGCGAGTCGCTGTCACCTATGGCCAGCATCGCCTCGCGGATGCCCTGCCCCTCGTTGACCTCCTCGTGCACCACGTGCATGTCGAACGTGCGCGCGTAGAACTCGATGGCCTCGTCGAGGTCGGTCACCGCGAGGCCTACGTGGTCCAACTCGGTGAACATGGCCGTCACCGTAGCTGGGTAGTCTGGCGTGCATTCAGCTGGGCAAAACACGAAAGGGTGCCTCATGTCGGTGATCGTCAGCGGAGCCCGTACGCCGATGGGCCGGCTACTCGGATCGCTCAAGGACTTCTCCGGAACCGATCTTGGCGGCTTCGCCATCAAGGCAGCGCTGGAGCGGGCGGGGTTGTCCGGCGACCAGGTCGACTACGTGATCATGGGCCAGGTGCTGCAGGCCGGGGCCGGGCAGATCACCGCCCGGCAGGCCGCGGTCAAGGGTGGCATCCCCATGGACGTGCCGGCTCTCACGGTGAACAAGGTGTGCCTGTCCGGGCTGGACGCGATCGCGCTCGCCGACCAGCTGATCCGCGCCGGCGAGTACGAGATCGTCGTTGCCGGCGGCATGGAGTCCATGACCAACGCGCCACACCTGCTCCAGAAGTCGCGCGAGGGGACGAAGTTCGGTGACGCGAAACTGGTCGACTCGATGGCGTACGACGGCCTGTTCTGCGCCTTCGACCTCGTGGCCATGGGCGCTTCGACGGAGACGCACAATGCCAAGCACGAGTTGACCCGCGAGGAACAGGACGCGTTCTCGGCGGCGTCGCATCAGAAGGCGGCGCATGCGGCGAAGAACGGGTTGCTCGACGAGGAGATCGTCGCGATACAGGTCCCGCAGCGGCGTGGAGACCCGATCGAGTTCGCCCACGACGAAGGCGTCCGGGCCGACACCTCGACGGAGTCGCTGGCCAAGTTGAAGCCGGCCTTCGCCCCCGAGGGCACGATCACCGCCGGGTCCGCCTCGCAGATCTCCGACGGAGCGTGCGCGGTCGTCGTGATGTCCGACGCCAAGGCGGCCGAACTCGGCCTCACCCCGCTTGCCGAGATCGGCGCCCACGGTGTGGTCGCCGGACCGGACGCCTCGCTGCATTCGCAG
>JACCXW010000232.1 GCA_013696785.1 Geodermatophilaceae bacterium
GAGGGCGGCGTCCTGGGCCGCTAGACGACGGGGCCAGGTTGTTTGGTGCATGTCGCTGGGGTACCAGGACTCGAACCTAGACTAGCTGAACCAGAATCAGCCGGGCTGCCAATTACCCCATACCCCATCGGCGCTCGCGCGCCGACGGACAACACTACCCGAGCCGCGACGGCGCGCTCAAACTCCTCTCCAGCGCGGTCACCGGCGCCGGCGCCGGCCCACCGGTCAGCCGCTGTACCGGCCGCCGCCGTAACCAGCACCACACGAAAGTCACATACGCGAGCATCACCAGCACATCGACGGTCAGCACCAGGGCGCCACTGATCTCCACTTCCAGGCTCGGCCCGACGACCAGCGCCAGCAGGAACAGGAGCACGTTGTTCATCACGTGATAGGCGATGGACGCCTCCAGCCCGCCGGTCAGCCACGCCACCAGGGACGCGGTCAGGCCGAAGGCCAGCCGACTCAGGAACGTGGGAACGTCCTGCGAGCCGTGCGCCAGAGCGAACAGTGAGCCGGTCAGCAGGCCGGCGACGATCGCGCCCGCGGCGCGCGGCGGAATCCACCCTGCAATGACCTGGCTCAGGTACCCGCGGAAGAAGTACTCCTCGCCCGCCGCCTGCAAGGGCGTCGTGAGCAGTACGACGGCCAGCATCCCGACGATGAACCCGCTGTCGTAGGAGTCCTCCCCGCTGCCCGCTACCGGGTCGACGATCAGGTAACCCAGCACGAGGCCGATTGCCAACAACCCGGTTGCTGCGGACCCGAACACGAGCATCAGTCGCCAACGCAGCCGGCGTACGACGGAGGACACCCATCCCAGCCGTTCCTGGTGTACCGCCAGCAACGCGACCCAGACCGACGGGATCAGCAGCGCCAGGTTGAGGTTGACGATCAGCAGCGACGTGGGTGCGCCCAACGGGTCGGTCGCGATGTCGTCGAGAAACCCGTCGGCGTCTCCACCACGGGCGACGATGGCCACGACGAGCAGAACGACGGAGCCGACGAACCACACCGTTACGGCGAGCAGCAGGCCGAGCAACGATTTCCACCATCCGTACGTCGGAGTCCGGAGCAGTTGCAGGTACGCTGTCGGTTGGGGGTGCGGGGCCTTGCCGTGCCGCTGCGGCTCCCACCCCTGCGGCCCCAGGGTCGATGGCAGGATCCAGCCGGGGGGCAGCGGCGCCCAGATGAACCCGTGCACCCACCCGTACTGCGGATGCCAGACGTACTGCGGCACCCACCCCCAACGCGGATCCCAGTAGTACTGCGGCACCCAGCCGTACATCGCCGGCATGGGGACGGGCCATGTCATGCCGGACCCAGGATCACAGCGCCGTACGCGGGCAGCGGTACGGGTCCGGGTGCCAGCGGCCGGCCGGTGAAAAGGTCCACCATGGGGCCGGTCGTCGGCGCAACCTCGGCCCGCACCGCCCGGTCGCCGACATTCAGGATGACCCGCACGTCGTCCCGCTGGTAGGCGAACACGTCCCGCGCCGGCGTCGCACGGAGTCGGAGATATGGCCCCGACCGCAACGCGGCCGTCGCGGAGCGCACGGCACACAGCTGCGTGTACCACTCGAGCAGTCCCGGGTGCCCCGTGCTCCAGTCGATCGGCCCATACGTCTCGTACGGGTCGATGCTCGCGCCGACCTCGTCGCCGGTGTAGATGCACGGCACACCCGGCAGGGTGAGCAGCAGTGCCGCAGCCACCCTCGTCATGCCGGGGCCGTACCGGTCGATGAATCGCTCGCCGGTGTCGTTGTTGTTGAGGAACCGAAAGACCTGATCGCCGGGTGCCGGCCCGAGTGCGACGTCAAGGCGTTCGACCACCTGCTGCGGGTCGGCGAACACATCGCGCCACGCCCATTCGCCGAGGTCATCGGTCCAGTCATAGGCCAGGTCGAATCCGGTCTTGCGGCAGTACGAGTCGCGGCTGGACGCCTCGGCGAGCAGCAGCGCGTCGGGCTTGACCCGTCGCAGTTCCGCGACGAGTTCCGGCCATGCCTCCGGAGTCCGCTCGCGGATCCCCCACGCCGCGTCACAGCGATAGCCGTCGACGTCCAGCTCCCGCACCCAGTGCGTCATGACCTCCGCCATCCAACGCCTTACCTCAGAGTTGTCGAAGTCGAGGTTGGGCAGATCCGTCCAGTCGAAGTAGTGCACCGGGTTGCCGTTGGCGTCGCGCTGGTAATAGCCGTACTGGTGCGAGCGGCGGCCGTCGCGCGCTGCCGCCCGGAAGTACGGATGCCGGTCGGACGTGTGGTTGGCGGCGATGTCGAGCAGCACCCGTATCCCGAGGTCGTGTGCGGCGACGATCAGCCGCGCCAGTTCCTCCTGTCCGCCGTAGTCATGGCGGATCGTGATGTAGTCCACGACGCCGTAGCCGAAGTCGAAAGTGATCGGCCGGAACACCGGCGACAACCACAGGGTGTTGACGCCCAGAGCCTGCAATCTCGGTAACGCGCCGCGGACGTCGGCGAAACCCCGGTACCCGAACGCGAACGGGATGACTCCGTAGACGATCGCGTCCGTGGTCCAAAGCGCCGGCCGATCCGCCCCCACCGTGACCCCGGCTCGATCGGCCTGTCCGTCGGCGTCGCCGACCCGCAGATCGCCGTACCACGGTCCCGGACCATCTGGCGCCGGGATCGCGACGACCTGCCCCGACGCCGGTAGGCCGGCCAGGTCGGCTCCGCCTCGCTGCTCCCACCGCCAGGACCGGATCGGCGACCCGCCGTACGTCGAAGGTGCGCTGCCACGGGCGTCCAGCACGACGCGACCAGCCGCCGTGCGAGCCACGGCCGACGCGCGGGGCCGGGGTACCAGCGGGACGTCGTACTCCGTGACGGACACCGACCCGCCGGCCGCCGCGACGACGCGGTTCGCCCCGGCTCTAGCGCTGCCACTGCCACGAAGGCGTCCCTGCTCGCCCAGACCTCGGCCGGAGCCCCGTTCACGGACACCCGCACCGGTGCGGTGCCGCGGCCGTGCACCAGCGTCCGCCACGCCAGACCACCCCGCTGCGCTCGGCCAGGGCCACCGCCACGTCGGCAGCCGCCGCCCGACTGCTCCGGCTTGCGACCATCCCGCCGGCGAGCGCTGCGGCTCCCAGGAAGGCCCGCCGCGGCAATCGACGCTCAGGCGACGGAGGCACCCAACCACCCTAACCGCGGACTTAGTCGGTGGTTCCGCGTCAGCGCTCCGTCAAGCGAGGGCGGCGCGGAGGCGGTCGAGCGAGCGCTCGCGACCCAACAACTCCAGCGACTCGTACAGCGGCGGCGACACGGTCCGTCCGCTCACCGCCACCCGGATGGGCGCGAAAGCCTTACGCGGCTTGAGGCCCAAGCCGTCGACCAGGGCCGTCTTCAGCGCCGCCTCGATCCCGGCACTGTCCCATGTGGACAGTCCGGCTAAGGCATCGACGGCGGCTCGCAGCACCGGCTCGGCATCAGGACCCAACACCTTGGCAGCGGCGTCGGGGTCGACGAC
>JACCXW010000430.1 GCA_013696785.1 Geodermatophilaceae bacterium
GACACACGACCCTGCTCGGCGGGCCGCGTCGCCCGACTCGTCCCGCAAGCTCAACCGCGTCCGGCGACCCCCGCGCCGGCCGAGCCGACAGGCGCGCTCGTCCCGCACGGGATCCCTCAGCCGGGACACCGAGGCTTGCTCGTCGGCGTCCAAGTCGCGGCGGTCAGTCGCGGGCGTCGAGGTAGGCGAGCACGGCGAGCACGCGGCGGTTGTCGTCCGGTCCTGGCTGCAGGTCCAGCTTGTCGAAGATGGCCGCGGTCAGGCTCTCGACCGTCTTGACCGACAGGTGCAGCCGCCCGGCGATGGAGCGGTTGGACCGGCCTTCGGCCATGGCGGCGAGGACGGCGCGTTCGCGCGGAGCCAGGCGGGCGAGCCGGGCCGCACCGCGGACGTTGCGCACGAGTTCGGCGACGACGTCCGGGTCGATCGCCGAGCCTCCCTCGGCCACCCGGCGCGCGCCGTCGACGAGTTCGCTGGCATCGGCGATCCTGTCCTTGAGCAGATAGCCGATTCCGTCGACACCGGCCCCGAGCAGTCGAAGCGCGTAGTCCGGCTCGAGGTACTGGGACAGCACGAGCACGCGGACTTGGTTCCGGTACCGCTCGCGGATCCGTTCGGCCGCCAGCAGGCCGGCGTTCTGCGAGGGCGGCATGCGGATGTCGACGACCACCAGAGCGGGCTGCTCCCGGGCCACCAGGTCGAGCAGCTCCTCGGCGCTGCGGGCCTGCCCGATGACGTCGAAGCCGCCGCCGGTGAGGATGCGGGTGACTCCCTCGCGGACGACCGCCGAGTCGTCCGCGACGATCACCGTCTGGGAATCTCGGCGCGCAACCATGTCCCCCCTGTCGGGGGACTCGTGACGCTGAGTGCTCCGTCGAGGGCCACCACCCGGTCGGAAAGACCGCGCAGGCCGGACCCCGCGCCCTCGCTCGCCCCGCCGACTCCGTCGTCGCCGACCTCGATCACCAGTACGCCGTCGGCGAGGGCGAGCCGGACACGGGACTGGGTGGCCCGCGAGTGCCGGGCGACATTGGCCAGACCCTCGGCCACGACGTAGTAGGCGGCGGTCTCCACGGCGGCGGGCAGCCTGCCGTTCAGTTCCGTTCGCAGCTCGACCGGCACCGTGCACCGGCGAGCGAGCGTCCGGACGGCCGGCTCCAGACCCTCATTGGTCAGCACCGCCGGGTGGATACCGCGGGCCAATTCCCGTATCTCGCGCATCGTTTCCCGCAGCTCGGCCGCGACCGCGTCGAGTTCCTCGAAGAGCAGGTCGGGAGCCCCGGCGGCGCGGGCGTGCAGGCGCACGTCCTGCAGCCGCATCGACAGCCCGAGCAACCGGTGCTGTGTCCCGTCGTGCAGATCCCGTTCGATCCGGCGACGCTCCTCGTCCGCCGCTGCCAGGATCCGGGCGCGCGAGGCGTGCACCTCGGCGAGCTGGCGCTGCACCTGCGCGCTCAGCCGATCGTTGTCGATGCTCAGCCGCAGCACCGCACCGACCGAGGCCATCAGGCCGGGATCCTCGACCAGCATGGCGTCGTGCACGACAGCCGCGACCGGGTTCCCGCGCCGCTCCAGCATGAGGACCGAGCGCCCATCGGTCTGCATGGGCGGCGGGGCCCTATCACCGCGCTCGTCGGTCCAATGCTGTCCGTCGGTGTCCCAACGCAACACCTCGATGGTCGGGTCGGCGAGGGCCTGCCGGAGAGCGGTCTCGATCCGAAGCGGCCCGCGGTCGTCGCTGAACTCGACCGCGAGCCGGGCGGCCGGCCCATGGGGGGCCCGGAGCCGGAAGACGCCCCAGGCGATGCCGATCGGGACGAGGACGCGGGCGCCGAACAGCAGCCAGGCCTCCACCTCCTGCCACGGTGGGCCGAGCGTGATGAGCGGGCGTCCCGCGGTCACCTCGACGACGAGGTTGGCGGCCTGGTACCCGGCCGCCACGGCCGCCAGCGCTCCCCCCGAGAGCACCGGCCGGAGGATGCGTCGCGACGGCGACGACGCGGCCCGCCAGCGGAGGATCAGCAGTCCGAGGACGACGGCGAACCCCGCCACGATCGCCGTTCCAGTCACGGTTTCGACCGCCTCGAGCAGCCCCGCGTTGGGTGCGACGGCGAACGGATTGGACGGGCATCCGGCGCAGCCGTCCGGGTTTAGCAGAGGGGGGTCGTAGACGAGCAGCCGGGTGAGGCTCCGGACGACATAGCTGCCCGCCACGACGGCCACCGTCGTACGCGCGACTCCCTCCAGCCGCCGCCCCGGAAAGCTCAGTACCAGCCACGCGAGCACAGGGTCGTAGTAGCGCTCGAAGGAGAAGCCGAGAGCAGCCATCCAGCCGACGCCGGTGGGGGCGTAGCTGCCGACGAACCACAACACGCCGCACAGCGTCAGGGCGGCGCCGGTAGGGACGTCGGGACGTCGACGCCACGCCAGCACACCGGCGGCAACGAAGGTCAGCCCCAGCGTGGTATCCAGCAGGAGGAAGCGCGGCGGCGCACCTTGGCCCACCCCGACGATCGCCGTCACGAGCGCGAACGTGACCCCGACGACACCGCTGACGACGCGTGCGCTCACGACCACCCTCCCGCTGGATGATGCTCACACAGCGCGGGCAGGCGTGCCCACAGGGAAAACCCTCCACAGCCCGGGGGCTTTCTCGGCGGCGGCGGCGTGACCGGTCCTCCTACGGTCTCGACATCCGACGGAGGAGGACAGATGCGAAGGTGCACACTACGTACCGCTGCCATGGTCTGCTTGTTCGGTTCCGCTGCCGCGTGTGGCGGTACGACGCCGGCCGCCACGACGAGCAGCACTCCGCCCAGTGACTCCACAGAGTCGCTGGCGATCGGCGGCCGGGAGGCGGTCTCGGTCCACATTGCGGGATCCCCGGACTGGCTCGCCGCCGACGAAGACAACGTTTACGTGAAGCGGGACAACGGCGGTGTCGACGTTCTCGACCCGACCACCGCTGCCGTGGTCAGGTCCTTCGATCTCGGCAACGACCTGTGCCAGGGCCTCGGCGTGGCCGACGGCACCCTGTGGTCGTGTTCCGGACCTGAACTCGTGCGCATCGACCTCGGCTCCGGTGCGGTCGCTCCGACCGCTGCGGTGGGCAAGACTTTCGAGCAGGGCGAGCTGAACGTCGGCTTCGGCCGGCTGTGGGTGCTGCTCGGCGACGGCAGTTCCCTGCTCGGCATCGACGTCGACACCGACCAGCCCGGCGAACCGATCGCCCTGCCCGTCCGGGGCACCGACGTCGCCCTCGGTCCGGACAGGGTCTGGGTGCTCAGCGCCGTCGACAACGCTGCGGTCGAGGTGGATCCCGACGCAGGTGTCGTCCGGCGGATCGACGGGCTTGCCGGGGCGCGGGCGGCCGTCGCCGTACCGGATGCGCTCTGGGTGGGCGGAATCGCAGAAACCTACCGCATCGAACTCTCGACTGGAGCGGTCACCGCCACGGTGGACGGTGGCATCGGCCGGGTCGGAGCGATCGCCGCCGACGACGAAGGGGTATGGGTCCGGGAGGGCGGCGTGACGCTCACCCACCTGGACGCCGTGTCCGGCGCTGTGCTGGAGGAGATGTCGGCCGACATCGGCAGCGGCGGCGACCTCGTGGTCGCCTTCGACGCGCTCTGGCTGACCGCCTTCGACCACGAGACGCTGCTACGCATCCCGCTGGACAAAAGCTAAGAGGCCCGTATAGATCGTGGTGATCGACCCAGACGCCGCCGTGACGACTTTCGCCCGCGCTAGCGCCGCTGACCCGGACCATCGACCCGGTCAGTATCCCGCTCGAAGCTCTTGCAACCGGTCGGGGGACGCCCCCAAGGGGGAGACACCGCACTCAACATCCGTTGAGCCTGGTCAACGGGCCCGGTCCGGGCTCCGGCGCAAGGACTTCGACGTTGACCGCAGCACCAACGTCATCGATGCCGCACACTCTCCATCGGTGATCAAGAATCAGTCGCCAGATTCGCCGTCTTGTCCCTGTCCCGGTGTCCCGATCCTCATGATCGCCGGTCGACTTCATGAGAACTCGCCGCGCGACCAGTACCGATGCCGGCCGGTCGCCGAGATGTCCTTCGGCCAGTTCCCGGATGCGGTCGGCACGGACGACCCGGACGGGGAGGTGAGTGACCAGCAGAGCCGTGCCGGGATGGCCGTCAACGACCTGGTCGATGATCGCCGATGGCGCCGGGTCGAGGCCGGCGTCGCCCTCGTCAAACAGCAGCAGCCGCGGTTGCGTCAGCAGAACCGTGCCGGGTCTGCGAACGGGCAGCAGCGCGCTCGACTCGCCGCACTGCCTGGCAATCAGGACGCCGCGCGGGGCACACGGCGACGTCGGCCAGCAGATGCGAGTAGGTGTCCACTGGTGATCGCCAACGACGACGACCGAGGCGTCTGGACGCGACCGTGATGTCGACACGGCCAGCGATCACCATCGACGCGGCGCCGTGACCAGGTCATGCAGACACACCGGCCGGACCTCCACGGCGTTGGCCAAGCGGACGAACGTCGTTGTCACCAGCTCGGAGAGGTCGTGCCGTCCTCGCGGGCGAACATCCGATCGCCGTCGCCGGCGGCGTTGGCGACGCAACCCCCCGCCGTGCGCTCCGCGTCCCGCGTCAGCCTGTCATTCAGCAGCGCACCGATGGTGCCGGACCAGGTCGACCGCAGCTGGTCCTCGCCGTGTCGGTCTTGGGACGGCCCTCGACGACCGGAACCCGGACGAGCTGGCTGCAGACGACCAGCGTTCCGCCCTCAAGGTCGAGCCGGCCCAGCGAAGCGCGCGGGCGTCGCCGCAGGTCCCCACCTCAAGGCTCTATGAGCCGCCCCGCGTAAGCGGATCGGCCACCGGGACGCCTGTCGGGGCGAGGTAGCCCGGCGCAGCTGAGTGGCACTTCATGGTCCTTTTCCGCTGGTGCCGGTCGCAGTAGTGGAGCGAAAGGTGCCACATTTCGCTCAACGGTGGCACTTCTTGCTCCATCGCGATGACCCGACCAGGGGGCTGTGGGCCCTGGAG
>JACCXW010000266.1 GCA_013696785.1 Geodermatophilaceae bacterium
GTCCAGTTGGCGCCCCCATCCGTACTCACCGAGACCAATCCGGTCGCCGCGGTTGCAGCGGCGACCACAAGATCCCCGTCCGATCCCATCGACGCGGACGAGGGCAGATCGCCGGTCCCGGCTGCCGGTTGGCGGGGCAACGGGTGCTGTTCCAGCGTGTTCGGATCGATCCACGAGAGAAGGGCCGAGCACGGCGGGGTGCAGGCTGGGTCGAGATCTCCGACCAGCACGACTCCGGCCGGCACAGGAGCCGGCTCAGCTCGGGTGGTGGGGACCTGCGCCCATGACCGGCCCCCGTCGAACGAGCGGACCACGCTGCCGGCCGAGATCTGGTCGAGCAGGATGAGTTCGAACTCAGACTGGGCCACCAGTCCGGAGAACTCGTCGGCGTACGGCGGGATCAGCGCCCGGCCCTCCCAGTTGGACCCGCCGTCCAGCGTGGCGAGAATCCGCCGGGAACACGGACCGCTGCCAGTCGACTGGGAGCAGACTTCTTGCACCATGAAGCCGTGATCGTCGTCGGCGAAGGTCAGCTGATCGACGTGGTCCGGACGATCGGGCGGCGCCGGTGTGGGCTCGGTCGCCCTGGCCGTCGACGTGTCCGCGGCGTGCGATTCAGGAGTGGGGCCAGCCGTCTCGTCCGGAGTGGAACCGAGGACACTCCAGCCGACGAGCGCGAGCACGGCGACAGCCGCCACCGCGATCCATCTGCTCGGACGCTGCGGCGGGCCGCTGTCGAGGACGTCCTCGCGCGGTTCGAGTGCGTCCCCGATGTGGGTCACGGCACGACTATCCCCGTCGTGGCCGGCCGAGACAACCGCTCAGCGCACGTGAGACTCGACGAAGGGCGGCTTCAGCACACGCATGACGGCGGCCTTGCCGCGCACGTCCACGGCCACTTCGTCGTCGGCGGCTACGCCGGCGTTCCGGTTCAGCAACGCCAGGCCGATGCCCCGGCGAAGCGTGGGTGAGAACGTCCCGCTCGTCACTTCGCCGATCGTCGTGCCGTCGTCGGCCACTACCGGCATGTGCGCCCGCGGAATGCCGCGGTCGATGGCTTCCAAGCCCCACAGGAGGCGGGCTGGTTTCGCCGCCCGCTCGGCGGCCAGGACATCACGGCCCCAGAACGCCGGCTTTCCCCACCCGACCGCCCACCCACTGCGCGCCTGGTTGGGCGTGATGGACAGCGACAGGTCCTGCCCGTGCAGCGGGTAGCCCATCTCCGTGCGGAGGGTGTCGCGCGCACCGAGGCCGCACGGAGCCGCACCGGCACCGAGGATCGCCTCCCACAGCGGTACGGCGTCGTCCCAGCCGACGATCAGTTCGTAGCCGTGTTCGCCGGTGTATCCGGTCCGGCAGATGATCACGTCCCGGCCGTCGTACTTCGCGTGCGCGAAGCGCATGTAGTCGTGATCGTGAGGCAGTTCGAGCCGCTGCATGACGTCAGGCGAGTTCGGGCCCTGCACCGCTAGGACAGCCCACTGCTCGTGCTCGTCGGTGACCGTCACTCCGTCCGGCGCCGCGGCCCGCAGGCGTCGGACGACCTCGGCGGTGTTGGCCGCGTTCGGGACCAGGAAGACGTTCTCCGGACGGAACAGGTACGCGATCAGGTCGTCGACCACCCCCCCGCTGGCCTCGTCACAGCACAGCGTGTACTGCGCCTGCCCGGGCTCGATCCGGCCGAGATCGTTCGTCAGGCAGGCGTTGACGAAATCGGCCGCACCGTCTCCGGCGACCATCGCCTTGCCGAGGTGCGAGACGTCGAACACCCCGACGTTTTCACGAACGGCCGCGTGCTCTTTAAGTACGCCGCCGCCGGAGGCGGTGTACTCGATCGGCATCTCCCAACCGCCGAAGTCGGCCATCTTCGCGCCCAGCGCCACGTGCTGCTCATGCAAGGGGGATCTGCGCATGCGTGCACGCTATCGCCAGCGCCCGAGCCGCCCGGGGCTAGCATCCGGACGACAAATCCGTTGCACACACGAACGATCGGACCGCTGGTGACCGCACTGACGCTGACTGACGCCGACCTCGCCGACCTCGCTGCCGACGCGGTGGTGATCGGCGTGCTGAACGGAGCGGCCGGGCCGTCCCTGGCTCCCGGGTCGGAGGCCGTCGACGCCGCGCTCGGAGGTGGGCTGCTCGCCGCGCTGGGCGCGCTCGGCGCCACCGGCGCCGAGGACGAGGTCGTGAAGCTGGCCACCCTCGGAGCGTTGAAGACGCCGGTGGTCGCGGCCGCCGGCCTCGGCCAACACACAGGTGCGGTCACCGACGAAGCAGTCCGCCGGGCGGCCGGCGCAGCCAGTCGTGCGCTCGGCGGCCGGGCGACCGTCGTGTCCACGTTGGCGCTCGTCAACGGCGAGCCCACAGCAGACCTGCTTCAGGCAGTGGGCGAGGGATCGCTGCTGGGGGCGTACGAGTTCAGCGTCTACAAGAGCAAGGCCGCGCCGGCGCATCGACGACCGCCGAGCGCCGTGCGGCTCGCCGTACCGTCTGCCAAGGACCGCGGGGCGAAGACCGCCGCCAAGCGCGCGAGCGCCGTCGTAGACGCCGTCACGCTGTGCCGGGATCTCATCAACACAGCACCGAACGACCTCTACCCGGCCTCGTTCGCCGCCCGGGCAGACAGAGCCGGTGCCGCGGCCGGGTTGACCGTGGAGGTGCTGGACGAGAAGGCGCTGAAGAAGGGCGGGTACGGCGGGATCCTCGGCGTCGGGATGGGCTCCTCGCGCCCGCCGCGACTCGTCCGGATGTCGTACAAGGGCCGCGGCGCCAAGACCAGGTTGGCGCTGGTCGGTAAGGGCATCACATTCGACACCGGCGGCATCTCCATCAAGCCGGCCGCGTCGATGGAGAACATGAAGAGCGACATGAGCGGAGCGGCGGCGATCGTGTCCACGATGACACTGATCGCGGCGCTCAAGCTCCCGATCGAGGTGGTCGCGACTGTGCCGATGGCCGAGAACATGCCCGGCGGGGCGGCGTACCGGCCGGCGGACGTCCTGAAATTCCGCAACGGCACCATGGCCGAGATTCTCAACACGGACGCCGAGGGCCGGGTGGTGCTCGCCGACGCAATCGCGCGCGCCTGTGAGGATTCACCCGCCTACCTCGTCGAGACGTCCACGCTGACCGGCGCGCAGGTGGTCGCTCTCGGCCTGCGCACGGCAGGCGTGATGGGCAGCGACGACCTCCGGGAACGGGTGCTCGCAGCGGGGCGACGCAGCGGTGAGGGGATGTGGGGGATGCCGCTGCCGCCGGAGGTGCGAACGGGCCTGGACTCCACGGTGGCCGACTTCGCCAACGTCGGCGACCGCAGCGGCGGGATGCTGGCCGGCGGGCACTTCTTGTCCGAGTTCGTCACCGACGGCATCCAGTGGGCGCACATCGACATCGCCGGCCCGGCGTACAACACCGGCTCGCCGTGGGGTTACACGCACAAGGGCGGCACCGGCGTCCCGGTGCGGACGCTGCTCGAACTCATCGAGGACATTGCGGAGAACGGCTAAGGCCATCGGCTGGTGGTCCCCGCCGTAGCCGGCAGGAGGATTGCTGTGCGCGGATACCGAGCAGACACGGCGTTCGACGGCGAGCGCCGTCTCACCGGCGGGGTCCTGGTCCTGGTCGAGGACAGCAGCATCGTCGGAATCGAGCCGGGGTTGTCGGCCGCACCGGCCGGCTGCGAGGTGACCCACTTCCCAGGGACGACGCTGCTGCCCGGCCTCATCGACACCCACGTGCACCTATGCGGCGACAGCAGCCCCCGGGCTCTGGATCGGCTGCCCGGACTGAGTCCCTCCGAACTCGACGACGCCATCGAGGCGGCGAAGCGCCGAACGCTTGCGGTAGGCGTCACATCCGTGCGCGATCTCGGCGACCAGGAGTGGGCGGTTGTGGACCGTCACCGGGGCGCCGGTGACGGACCGACCGTAGTCGCGTCCGGGCCGCCCATCACCTCGCTCAGGGGCCACTGCTGGTCCATGGGCGGGGAGGCCGCCGGCACCGCTGCACTGCGACAGGCGGTGCGCGACAGGTCTGACCGCGGTGCCGACATCGTCAAGATCATGGCCAGTGGCGGAGTGTTGACGCCAGGCACCGACGTGCTCGCCTGCCAGTTCTCCGTAGAGGAATTGCGAGCCGTTGTCGAGGAGGCACACGACGTCGGTCTCGGCGTCACTGCGCACGCGCACGGCCTGCCTGCGGTCGAACAGTGCGTGGCAGCCGAGGTGGACGGGATAGAGCATTGCTCGTGCCTCGTCACCGGCGGCTTCAGGACGCCTCCGGAGCTCGCAGCTGCCCTTGCGGCCGCCGGCATTGCGGTCTGCCCGACATTGGGGGTGGCAAGCGGCGTCGAACCTCCCCCGCAGCTCAAGGCTCTGATGGAGGCCACCGGCGCGACGGTGGAGGGACGTCGTGGGCACTTCGGCAAGCTCTACCGCGCCGGCGTGACCCTCATCAGCGGGGGGGATTCGGGTATCAGCCCAGGCAAGCCGCACGGGATCCTGCCGAACGCCGTCGCCGACCTCACCGACTGTGGCGTCCCGACCGCCGATGCGCTGACCTCGGCAACGAGTCTCGCCGCCTGGGCGTGCGGACTCGGGGAGCGGACCGGGCGGCTGCGCGCCGGTCTCGACGCGGACCTGCTGATCGTGGACGGCGATCCACTGCTCGACATCGCGGCGCTGACCCGGGTCCGAAAAGTCGTCTCCCGCGGTCGCGACGTCGACATTGCCTGACACTCAGGCTCGCCGGGCACCGGCCGGCTCGGGCAGAATGCGTCGATGCCGACCTACTCGGTCAATGACCTTGCGGTGGCTCGGGCCAAGCGCCTGATCGAGGCCCGCCAGTACGTGCTCAACAGCGACTGGGGAGACGTACAACCCCGCGCCGCCGACGAGAACATCTTCCTCGAGTCACATTCGTGGGATGAGTACTCCGAATGGCATCTCGGGCTGACGGAAGGCGCGACGGAGGAGACGAAGGCGAGGTACGGGTTCGGCTACGGCGACTTCCGGCGGATTCACCGGACCGGCCTGATCGCCTGCCACTACCGGGCCGCCGAATGGCGCCACAAGGACATCGAACTCGTGGCGCATGAGCTTCTCCAGCTGCTGGACAAGAAGAGCGGCTAGTCACCGCGATGATCATGGGATTCGGCCGGTCCTGGCCGGGCTGATCCCATGATCATCCGCGGGTGTGCCGGCGGGTCAGGAAGGGCGGTCGACCTCGGGCACGCCGGTGTCGCCGGCTTCCTTGCGCTTGCGGGTCCACTCGCGCATCTTCTCCGGGTAGCCGACGGCCTCGACGTCGTACACCGGGATGCCCAGCTTGTTCCCGAACTTGCGGATGACCTCGGCGTTGGGTACCCGCCGCCGGGTCCACTCCCCGTCGGCGGCCACGAGTACAACGGTCATCTCGGTTACGGCGGTCTTGGGCTCGATGTAGGCCTCGACCCCCTGCCGCGACTTGGCGAACTGCATCAGATGTCCGCCTTCACCGCCGCCGCCTCCACCACCCTTGCCCTGACCGCCACCGCCCACCGCGGACTTCAGCCTATTCAGCAGTCCCACTGGTCCTCCTCGTCTCGGTCGAGTGAAACCTACCCCCGCCGGGCCCCTGCCATAGCAAGGGCAGCGGCCTTTCGCGCGCAGTTCACGCTGGTGACAAGATGGGCGGGCAGCCGACATTTCAGGAGAATCCGTGACTGACCCCAGCGACGCCGTCGATCTCGTCATCCTCGGCGGAGGCTCCGGTGGCTACGCCGCTGCGCTGCGCGCCGCCGAACTCGACCTGTCCGTGGTGTTGATCGAGCGGGACAAGCTGGGCGGCACCTGCCTGCACCGGGGCTGCATCCCGACCAAGGCGCTGCTGCACGCCGCCGAGGTAGCCGACTCGGCCCGCGAGGGTGAACAGTTCGGCGTGAAGACGAGCCTGCACGGCATCGACATGACCGGTGTGAACTCCTACAAGGACGGCGTCACCGCCCGCCTGTACAAAGGCCTGCAAGGGCTGGTGAAGAGCCGCAAGATCACCTACGTCGAGGGCGAAGGGAAGCTCGTGTCGCCGACGGCCGTCGAGGTGGACGGGCGGCGCTACGAGGGCCGGCACGTTCTGCTCGCGACCGGCTCCTACGCGCGGACGCTGCCCGGCCTCGACATCGACGGCCAACGGATCATCACCAGCGACCATGCGTTGCGGATAGAGCGGGTCCCGGAATCCGTCGTCATCCTCGGCGGTGGTGTGATCGGCTGCGAGTTCGCCAGCGTCTGGAAGTCCTTCGGCGCCGAAGTAACGATCGTCGAGGCCCTGTCGCATCTCGTGCCGCTGGAGGAGGAGTCCTCGTCCAAGCTGCTGGAGCGGGCCTTCCGCAAGCGCGGGATCAAGTACGAGCTGGGTGTCAAGTTCACCGGCGCCGAGCACACCGACCACGGCGTCACGGTCAGCCTCGAAAGCGGCAAGACGATCGACGCGGAGTTGCTGCTGGTAGCCGTCGGGCGAGGGCCGACCTCGGCGAATCTCGGGTACGAGGAGGTCGGCGTCGGAATGGACCGCGGCTTCGTGCTCGCCGACGAGTACTGCCAGACGAACATTCCCACGATCTCCGCCGTCGGTGACCTGATCCCGACGCCTCAGCTGGCGCACGTCGGGTTCGCCGAAGGCATCCTGGTCGCCGAACGGCTGGCCGGGTTGCCGGTCGTGCCGATCGACTACTTCGGCGTACCCCGGATCACATACTCCGAGCCGGAAGTGGCCTCGGTGGGCCTCACCACGGCGCAGGCGAAGGAGGCCGGCCACGACATCGTCGAGCTGACCTACGACCTGGCCGGAAACGGCAAGAGCCAGATCCTCAAGACGGCCGGGTCGGTCAAGCTCATCGCCGCCAAGGACGGCCCGGTCCTGGGCGTCCACATGGTCGGCAGCCGCGTCGGCGAGCTGATTGCCGAGGCGCAGCTGATCTACAACTGGGAGGCGCTGCCCAGCGAAGTCGCTCAGCTGATCCATCCGCATCCGACGATGTCCGAAGCGGTCGGCGAGGCCCACCTCGCGCTGGCCGGAAAGCCCCTGCATTCTCACGGCTAGCCCACCGTCTGCGCTGGAACACTCTGCGCTGGAACACCCTGAAGGAGTCGCACGCTCATGCCGGTCTCAGTCACGATGCCAGCCCTCGGAGAGAGCGTCACGGAGGGCACAGTCACCCGGTGGCTGAAGCAGGAGGGCGAGCAGGTCCAGGCCGACGAGCCGCTGCTCGAGGTCTCGACCGACAAGGTCGACACGGAGATCCCCTCGCCGGCGTCGGGCATCTTGACCCGGATCGTCGTCAGTGAGGACGAGACGGTCGATGTCGGCACCGAACTGGCCGTGATCGGCGACGCTGCGGACGCCGAGTCGGACTCCGGGTCCGGCGATGAGGACGGGGCCGAGGACGCGCCCGGGGCCGACGGCGGGGAGCCGGGCCAGTCTGAAGACGCGGCGGACGGGGACGCGGGCCCGTCAGAGGACGAGGGGGACGCGGACGCGGGCCAGTCAGAGGACGAGGCGGACGCGGACACAACCGACGGCGATGCCGCGGACAACGCCGTCCAAGAAGCGGCCGGCGCCGAGCAGGCCGACCAGCCGAGCGAACCAGCCAAGGCCTCGGACGGCTCTCATGGATCCGAGTCCGGCTCCGATGACGGCGCGTCCGCCAGCGCGGACTCCGGAGACAGCAAATCCGGTGGCGGGAAGTCCGGTGGCGGGACGTCGATCACGATGCCCGCGCTGGGCGAGAGCGTCACCGAGGGCACGGTGACCCGGTGGCTGAAGAACGTCGGCGACGACGTGGCCATCGACGAGCCGCTGCTGGAGGTGTCTACGGACAAGGTGGACACCGAGATCCCCTCACCGGTGGCCGGCACCCTGCTCGAGATCACGGTGAACGAGGACGAGACCGTGGAGGTCGGTGCTCAGCTGGCCACGATCGGCACCGCCTCCGACGACGAGCAGGACGCCGGCGACGAGCAGGACGCCGACGGCGACGCCGAGGAGCCCGCCGACGAGAAAGCGAAGGCCCCGGCCGAGTCGCAGCCTCAGGATGACCCGAGTTCCACGGACTCCCAGCAGGACGAGAAACCGGCCGACGAGGAACCTGCGGACGGGCCCGGCGACGCCAAGCCCAAGGACGACAAGCCCAGTGACGCCGTACCGGCGGCGAAGACTACCCAGCCTGCCGCCGATGCCGGCGGATCAGCCGCCTACGTGACGCCGTTGGTGCGCAAACTCGCCGCCGAGCACAGCGTGGACC
>JACCXW010000279.1 GCA_013696785.1 Geodermatophilaceae bacterium
GTTGTGCTCGATGACGATCACGGTGTTGCCGCCGTCGACCAGCTTCCCGAGTACGGCGAGCAGCTTGCGGATGTCCTCGAAGTGCAGGCCGGTCGTCGGCTCGTCCAGCACGTAGACGGTGCGCCCGGTCGAGCGCTTCTGCAGCTCGGCGGACAGCTTCACCCGCTGCGCTTCGCCGCCGGACAGCGTCGGCGCCGGCTGACCGAGCCGCACGTATCCCAGCCCGACCTCGACCAGCGTCGTCAGGTGCCGGGCGATGGCCGGGATCGCCTGGAAGAACTCCGCGGCCTCCTCGATCGGCATGTCGAGGACCTCGGAGATCGTGCGGCCCTTGAAGTGCACCTCCAGCGTCTCCCGGTTGTAGCGGGCGCCCTTGCAGACCTCGCACGGGACGTACACGTCAGGCAGGAAGTTCATCTCGATCTTGATGGTGCCGTCGCCGCGGCACGCCTCGCAGCGCCCGCCCTTGACGTTGAAGGAGAACCGACCCGGCTGGTAACCGCGAACCTTCGCCTCGGTCGTCTGGGCGAACAGCCGCCGGATGTGGTCGAACACGCCGGTGTACGTCGCCGGATTTGACCTAGGGGTCCGGCCGATCGGTGACTGATCCACGCCGACGACCTTGTCGAGCTGGTCCAGCCCGCTGATCCGGCGGTGCCGCCCCGGCACCTGCCGGGCGCCGTTGATCACGTTCGCGAGCACGTTGTAGAGGATGTCGTTGACGAGCGTGGACTTGCCCGAGCCGGACACCCCGGTGACCGCGACGAGGCAGCCCAGCGGGAAGGACACCGTCACGTCGCGCAGGTTGTGCTCCCGGGCACCCTGCACGACCAGCTCGCGCCCCGACACCGGTCGGCGTCTCTTCGCCGGTACGGCGATCGACCGCCGGCCGGTGAGGTAGGCACCGGTGATCGACTCGGGGCTGGCCAGCAGGTCCTCGACCGGCCCGCTCACGACGACATTCCCGCCGTGCTCGCCCGCACCGGGACCGATGTCCACGACCCAGTCCGCGACCCGGATGGTGTCCTCGTCGTGCTCGACGACGATCAGCGTGTTGCCCAGGTCCCGCAGCCGGACCAGGGTGTCGATCAGCCGCCGGTTGTCGCGCTGGTGCAGACCGATCGAAGGCTCGTCCAGCACATACAGGACCCCCACCAGGCCGGACCCGATCTGGGTGGCCAACCGGATGCGCTGCGCCTCGCCGCCGGCCAGGGTCGCCGCCGGCCGGCTGAGGGACAGGTAGTCCAGCCCCACGTCGACGAGGAATCCGAGCCGCGCGTTGACCTCCTTGAGCACCGGGTCGGCGATCATCCGCTCCCGGTCGCTCAGTTCCACGTCCGCGAGGAACTCCAGGCACTGACCGATCGACATGGCCGTGACGTCGGAGATCGACCGCTCGCCGACCCGGACGGCCAGCACCTCCGGCTTGAGTCGCGCCCCCCCGCACGCCGGGCACGGCACGTCGCGCATGTAGCCCTCGTACTTGTCCCGCATGAACTCACTGTCTGTGTCGTCGCGCCGCCGCTCCAGGAACGGCACGACACCCTCGAACGTCGCGTGGTAGGACCGCTCGCGGCCGTAGCGGTTGCGGTAGCGGACATGCACCTGGCGGTCCTGACCGTTCAGGACGGTCTCCTGCACGAGCGGCGGCAGCTTCTCCCACGGCGTCTTCAGGTCGAAGCCCAGCGAGTCGGCCAGGCCGCTCAGCAACCGGGTGAAGTACTCGGTGGTCTGACCGAAGGACCACGGGGCGATCGCGCCGTCGGCCAGGCTGCGCTCCGGGTCGGGGATGACGAGTTCCGGATCGACCTCCTTGCGGGTCCCCAGGCCGACGCACTCCGGGCAGGCGCCGTACGGGGAGTTGAAGGAGAACGATCGCGGCTCCATCGCCTCGAACGACAGGTCGTCGTACAGGCAGGCGAGGTGTTCGGAGAACGTCCGTTCGCGGTTCGGGTCGTCCTCGTCGCGGTCGACGAAATCCAGCAGGACCAATCCGCCGGCGAGTGACAACGCGGTCTCCACCGAGTCGGTCAACCGGCGCTTGTTTCCCGGCCGCACCGTCAGGCGGTCCACGACGACCTCGATCGTGTGCTTCTCTTGCTTCTTCAGCTTCGGAGCCTCGATCAACGGGTGCACCACACCGTCGACGCGCGCCCGCGAGAATCCCTGCGTCTGCAGGTCGGCGAACAGATCGACGTACTCGCCCTTGCGCCCGCGGATGACCGGTGCCAGCACCTGGAACCGGATCCCCTCCTCCATCTCCAGCACCCGGTCCACGATCTGCTGCGGCGTCTGGCGGGAGATCGGGCGACCGCATACCGGGCAGTGCGGGCGCCCGGCGCGGGCGTACAACAGTCGCAGGTAGTCGTAGACCTCGGTGATCGTCCCCACCGTCGATCGGGGGTTGCGGCTGGTCGACTTCTGGTCGATCGAGACCGCCGGGGACAGGCCCTCGATGAAGTCGACGTCCGGCTTGTCCATCTGCCCGAGGAACTGACGGGCGTACGCCGAGAGCGACTCGACGTAACGGCGCTGCCCCTCGGCGAAGATCGTGTCGAAGGCCAGGCTCGACTTGCCGGACCCGGACAGCCCGGTGAAGACGATCAGGCTGTTCCGCGGGAGGTCGATGTCGACATCGCGCAGGTTGTGCTCACGCGCTCCGCGCACGACGAGACGGTCCATGCTGGTGGTTGCTCTCCCCTGATCCGAAACCGTCGGACGACCGGCCGTTCGTCACCCTACGACCGCCTACCGACAAGACTGTGCGCGGTGCAGTTTATCGAACGGGCGTTCGATCAGCCAGTAGCGGCGCGCGCGCCCGCCACGCGCCCAAGCAAGCCGGGTCACGCCGAGAATCACTCCGGCGGCACGATCTCGGCCTGCCGCATCCATGTGGTGCCCGAGCGGACGAAGACCTGAACCGAGCCGACCAGCGGGTCCAGTCCTGGTGCCCCGACCACTGCCGTCGTCCCGTTCAAGCCGACCGCGATGCCGATACCAGCGCCCGGCACCGCGTCCGGCACCGGCAGCCGCGCCTGTTCGGTCCAGCTGGATCCGGACCGCTGAAAGGCGTATGCGGCTCCCGAGTCCTCCGCGGCCGGCGTGTCGGCGCCCGGCGCACCGATCACCAGCGTGTCGTCGGACAGCGCGACGGAGGTGCCGAAGCGGGCGTACAAGGAGGGTTCCGAGGCGAGGAGCACGGACTGCCGCACCAGCCTTCCCCCGGAAAAGGTGAACATGTGCACGGACCCGGCCCAGAACACCTCGTTCTGCGCCTCCGGCACACCCACGGCGACGACCGATCCGTCGACGGCGACGGAGAACCCGAAGTAGGCGTCGAAGAAGTTGTCGGGGTAGAGCTTCGCCGCGCCCGTCCACGATCCCTCGGACCGGCGGAAGACGTACGCCGCTCCGGTCCCCTTGGGGTCGCGGTTGTCGTGGTACGGCGAGCCCACCACCGCGGTGTCACCGTCGAGTGCCACGGAGGTGCCGAACAGGTCGTTGCGGTCGCCGTCCGGGGGGAGCAAGGTGCCCTGCTCGGTCCAGCCTGCGCCGGAGCGGGCGAACACATACGCGGCACCCACCCTGTCGTCGCGTGCGGTAGGCGTCTCGGGCGCGCCGACGACTACCGAGGAGCCGTCGAGGGCGACGGAAGAGCCGAACGCGTCCCAGTCCTGGCCCTCCGAGGCGCTCAATTTCGCTTTGAGCCGCCACAAGCTTCCTGAGCGGGAGTACACGTACGCCGCCCCGGCATGGGAGCCGCCGGGAGCAGCTGCGCTGGGCGCTCCCACCACGACGATGTCCCCGCGCACGGCCACGGAGACGCCGAAGCCGTCGTACGTCCGCCCGTCCGGCGCGGTGAGTTCGGCCTGTTGGACCCAGGCGGTCCCAGTCCGCTGATAGACGAGGACCGACCCGGCGTCGACCGCCCGCCGAGTGTCGGCGTACGCCGAGCCAACGACCAGAGTGTCGCCGCTCACGGCCACTGCTTGTGCGAAACCGTCGGGCTGCTGTCCGGCTGCGGCCGGTGCGACGGCTGGTACTACGGCAACGGCTGGTACTACGGCAACGGCCAGGATGCACAAAGTTGTCAGACCGAGCGCCGCGGTCGATTGCCGCCACCTCCGCCGATGAGCGCCGTGCCGAGCTCGACCGTGTGTCCGAACCTGCCCAGGCGCCATGCCCGACCTCCTACGGTGGGGAACCTCCGGCGCGGCATCGCGGCCGTTGTCACAGACTGTGCTCGCCTGTTGCTCTCACGGCAATGGACCGGCGGATGCGAGCGCCCGTCTCCGCGATCTCGCCCAACGGCGCTCCGCCGGCAGCCCGCTGGGATGCCGGGCGGAGGGCCGGATCGGTGCGACCCGGCTACCCGGAGAATGCCCTGAGCTGCCCGCGGATGGCTCCGGCCGGGAACGCCGCGTTGTGGACGTTCACGTAGTAGTCGCTCGGGGTCGCCGCGATGTCCGCGGCCAGCGCCGAGTCGACCACGACGCAGCCGTTGATCTGACCGGGCGGGCTGGTGGCGATCAGCGGCACCAGATCGACAACGACGTCACCGGCCACACCGGCCGGAGCCTCGTGGATGTGCGCCGCAGTTGGCGCGTCGATATTGCGGTACCGGATCTGTACGCAGACCTGGTCGGAGCCGGGCTGGACGCCGGCAAAGCCGCGGCCGTCTCGGTCGCCGGGTCCGGGAACCTCTTTGGCGCCGGTCAGATTGGTGGTCGAGTTCCCGGTCGCCGAGCCGGCGGACGCGACCGTGGCGACGCCGAACGTGGCCAGTGCGGCGAGAGGGAGGGCGAGAAGGGCGGTGGTGCGGCGCATGGAACCTCCAGCTTGATGAACGATGGACAGGGTGTACCCCTTTGATCACACGCAGCGCAGCCCGGTCCGGCTCAGTTTGCGCTGACCTTTCTTGCAGCCGGGCTCTGACCTGTAGGGCAGAGTCGACTCATGCCGACTCATCGCACCGGCCGCGAGATCCAGCTGGTCTCGCGGCCGCACGGAGTGCCATCGCCCCACAACTTTGCAATGGTGGAGACCCCGGTTCCAGCGCTCGACGAGGACCAGGTGCTGGTCCGCAACCTCGTCATGAGCGTCGATCCCTATATGCGTAGCCGGATGAACGACGTGCCGTCCTACGTCCCGCCGTTCGCTCTCGAGCGGGCGCTGGACGGCGGTGCGGTGGGCGAGGTGGTCGAGTCGCGCTCCGACGCGCTGGAGGTCGGTGACGTCGTGCTGCACGGCCTGGGCTGGCGCGACTACGCCGTCGGCGCCGCCCGCGGTTTCCGCCGGGTGGACCCCGAGGCCGCACCGCTGGCCGCCTACCTCGGCGTGCTCGGAATGCCCGGGCTGACGGCGTACGCCGGGCTGCTCGAGGTGGCCTCGATGAAGGCGGGTGACGTCGTGTTCGTCTCCGGTGCCGCGGGTGCGGTGGGCAGCGCGGCCGGTCAGATCGCGAAGCTGAAGGGCGCCGCCCGCGTCATCGGTAGTGCCGGCTCGGCGGCGAAAGTCGAGCATGTGCTCGGCCTCGGCTTCGACGCCGCGTTCGACTACAAGCAGGCGCCGGTACGCCGGCAGCTCCGGGACGCCGCTCCCGACGGGATCGACGTGTACTTCGACAACGTCGGAGGCGACCACCTGGAAGCCGCGATCGGCTCGCTTCGGCTGCGCGGCCGGGTCGCACTGTGCGGGGCGATATCGGGGTACAACGAGTCCACCGCCCCTCCTGGGCCGCGCAACCTCGCGCTGGCGATCGGCAAGCGCCTCACGTTGCGCGGGTTCATCGTCAACGACCACAACGCGCTGCGCGGCGTGTTCACCGAGGAGGTCGGCGGCTGGATCCGCGGGGGTCGGCTGCGGTGGGAGCAGACCACGAGGCACGGGCTGGAGAATGCACCGGCGGCGTTCATCGGTCTGCTGCAGGGTGAGAACACGGGAAAGATGGTCGTCGAGCTTTCTGGAGGTACGGCGTGAGTCAGTACACCGGCGCGGTCGAGGTCGGCGGTCCGCATGACACCAGGACACTGCCCGACCTGGAGATCACGAAGCTCGCCGTCGGCGAGATGAACAACAACGCCTACCTGCTGCGGTGCCCGCGAACCGGTGACGCCGTGCTCGTCGACGCCGCGAACGAGGCCGACCGGCTGCTGGAGATGGTCGGCACGACCCCGCTCAAGACGGTGGTGACGACACATCAGCACCCCGACCACTGGCAGGCGCTGGCCGAGGTGGTGGCCGAGACCGGCGCACGCACGGTCGCCCATCCGCTGGACGCTGGACCGCTGCCCGTGCGCGTGGACGATTCCATCGAGGGCGGCGGCAGCGTCGACGTCGGTGACGTGGCCCTGGAAGTCATCCACCTGCGCGGCCACACGCCCGGTTCCATCGCGTTGCTGCACCGCTCCTCCGACGGGACGACACATCTGTTCACCGGGGACTCCCTGTTCCCCGGCGGGCCTGGAAAGACGTGGTCACCGGAGGACTTCACGTCCTTGGTCGACGACCTGGAGGCGCGGATATTCGGCGTACTGCCCGACGACACGTGGGTCTATCCGGGGCACGGGGCGGACACGACGCTAGGGGCAGAGCGACCCGCACTGCCGGAGTGGAGAGCCCGCGGTTGGTAAGGCCCAGCAGTGACGGACGACGATGTCTTCACGGCGGCGGATGACATCGACCGCGCCGGGCGAACCGCCAGGTTCGTAGGCTCGTTGCGTGACTGACATCGAGCAATTCGGGCAACGGCTGGACCGAGTCGAGAGCGAGCTGGCGATCCGACGGCTCGCCTACGAGTACTGCCATGGCGCCGACAAACGCGACCCGGCGCGCTGGGCGGCTGTCTGGTCCGATGACGCGGTCTGGGCGGTGAGCCCCGACCAGGAGATCGTGGGTGTGGAGGCGATCTGTGCTGCCGTGGCCGGACAATGGGACTTCTTCCGTCAGATGCACCACTTCACGGCCAACCACGTCGTCACGATCGACGGGGACGACGCGACCGGCGAGGCCGACGTCGCTGTCAGCGCGGAAATGGCTGACGGCACCTGGATCCGTGGCGGCGCGGTGTACGGGGACCGGTACGTCCGCCGCAGCGGCACATGGCGGATCGCGCGGCGTGAGGCCGGCTCGGACTTCTACTATTCCCCGCTGCCCCCGGGCGTCGGACCGCGGCCGGACGAGTCCTGAGATCGACAGGGTGAATCGGGGGACACGCACCCGGGGTGATGCGTAGGTGCATGTCCCCGATCCGGCGTGGCGCTTGCGGCGACGGGCCCGGCTATGTCAGCAATCGCGGCGGATAGGGCTGGCTGTCCGGCTCCGGGCCGACGTCGGCTGCGTGGTCCTCCGCCGGCGGTGCGTCAGAGGTTGGTACGTCGGACGCCGCTTCCGCTGCCGCATCAATGGATGCAGCGGCCGGATTGATCGACGTGGGTAGGTACTTCCCCCACCAGCGCAGGATGTGCTCGAAGCGCGCGATCCGATGCGACGGCAGACCGGAACGGCTGAGCTCGTGCCCCTCGCCGGGGAAGAGCAGGAACTCGGTTTCGACACCCCGAAGTTTGAGCGCCACGAAGAGCCGCTGACCCTGCTCGACCGGGCAGCGCCAGTCGTGCTCGGAGTGGATCACCATGGTCGGCGTGTTGATCTGGTCGGCGAAAGCCAGCGGGTTCTGGGCGGCGATCTGAGCCGGGTCGGTGCCGCAGTACTCCTCGGAGAAGAACCACCCGATGTCGCTGGACCCGACAAAGCTGACCGGCTCGTTCATCGCACGCTCGCTGATGGCGGCGACGAACCGGTCGGTGTGTCCGACCAGCCACGTCGTCATGAAACCGCCGTAGGAACCACCCATCACGCCCACGCGGTCCGCATCCAGGTCCGGCTCCCGCAACGCGGCGTCGAGGAAGGTGAGGATGTCTGCGCTGTCTCGATTGCCCATGTCCTGCCTGATGACACGGCCATGCGCAGCGCCGTAACCCGCGGCGCCGCGCGGGTTGCACATGACGACCGCGTAGCCGGCCGAGGCGTAGACCTGCGCCTCGTCGTACAGAGTCCAGCCGAACTGCGCATAGGGTCCGCCGTGAATGGCCAGGATGACCGGATGCGGACCGTCGCCCTCGGGGCGGACGATCCAGCCGTGCACCGGGTACCCGTCGTCGGCGCTGGTCTGGAATTCGGTCGGCTCGTGCAGCCGGCCGGTGCCCGCGAGCTCCTCGCCGTACGACGTCAGCGGCTGTGCCGCTCCGTCGCGCACGATGACGACCTCGCCGGCTGAGTTTACGGTGGCGACGGTGGCGACGACGACGCCGGCTGCCGCGTCATGCCCGCGCACCTGCAGCGGGCCGCCGAGAAGGGTTTCGGGGGTGCCGCCGTCCCAGGGGTAGCGCACCAGCTCGACCGCCCCGCGGGCAAGGCGGCCCACCAGCGGGCCCTGGTCGGTGACGGTGATCCGCGGCGTCCCCTCGGACAGATCGTCGGCCTCGGGATCGGTGTGCCGGGTGGGTTCAGCCGAGCCGTCCGCAGGCACCGACCACAGTCCTGAGTTGTTCGCGACGAAATCGCGGCCGTTCGGACCGAGATCGCCCGACCCGCCGAACCAGACGGTCGACCCGTCCGGGCTGAACACCGGAGCCGCGACGGACAGGCGCGATCGGGTGAGCGCCCGGAGCTGTGCGCCGTCACGGTTGCAGACGAACACATCGTCGGCGAGGTCGAAGTCCCGTCCGTCGTGGCGGGCGCTGACGAACGTCAGCTGGGCGCCGTCCGGGCTCCAGGACACGTCGGCGTGGTCGAAGTCTCCCTCGGTGATCTGTACCGGCTCCGCCTCCTCGTCCACCGCGTTGATCACGAAGACCTGGGGACGCCGGTCGTTCGTGAATCCGATGTTGTCGACGCGGTACTTGAGCGCAGTGATCAGCCGCGGCGGCTCCTTGTCGGGACTCACCTTCTCCGCGGTGCCGTAGCGGCCCTCCTCCGGAACGCGGGCGACGTACGCGATCGCGGTGGAGTCCGGACTCCAGACCGGCGCGCCAGCGCCCAGCGACTGGTCGGTCAGACAGCGCGGATCCCCGCCGTCCATTGCCATGACGTGCAGCTGCGGTTTGCCTCCCTCGGCGCCGCGGAGGAAGGCGAGCCAACGGCCGTCCGGTGAGATCCTGGGCTCGGCGTCCTTGGTCCCGTGCGTCAGCTTCCGCGGCGGCGCCTCGCCGTCGGTCGGAATCAGCCAGAGCTGTGAGCGGTACTCGTTCTCGTCGAGGTCCAGTCTCGTCACCGCGACGACGGCGACGCTGCCGTCGGGGCTGAGGGTGGGCAGTCCGGGCATCCGGAGATGGGTCAGGTCAGCAGGCAACATGGCGAGCACGGTAGCCCATACTCGTTAGCACGCCTAACAAGTATTGCCCGATCCGCGCTAGGGTCCGACCTCATGACTGCTACCCCGGGCGGCTTCGGCCAGTCCGCTCCAATGGTGTGCTCCCGACCGGAGCCGCCCTCATGACGAGAACCCTCTTCGCCGGCGGCCAGGTCTTCGACGGCAGCGGCGCCGATCCCGAAGCCGCCGATGTCGTCGTGGAGGACGGCCGCTTCCTGCAGGTCGGCAGCGATCTGGACGGGGACGAGCGGATCGACTGCAGCGGCAAGACGCTGCTCCCCGGCTTGTTCGACTGCCACGTGCACGTCATGTTCAGCGGCATCGACGTGCTGCGGATGATGCAGACACCGTTCAGCTACCAGTTCTACGAGGCGGTGCACAACCTGCGCGCAACGCTCGCGCAGGGCATCACCAACGTTCGCGACGCCGGCGGTGCGGACCTCGGCGTACAGCGGGCAGTCCAGAACGGGCTCATCGCCGGTCCGCGCATGCAGATCTCGCTGAACATGCTCAGCCAGACCGGCGGGCATGGTGACGACTGGATGCCGTGCGGCGCGGCGATGCCGCTGCTCGCGGACCACCCGGGCCGGCCGAGCACCATCGTCGACGGCCCGGATGAGATGCGGCGCAAGGTCCGCGAGCTGATCCGCAACGGAGCGGACGTGATCAAGGTCGCGACGAGCGGTGGCGTCCTGTCCCCACGCAGTGATCCGCGCCGCGGGCATTTCAGGGACGAGGAGATCGCCGTCCTGGTCGAGGAGGCAACGGCGGCCGGGTTGTTCGTGATGGCGCACGCCCAGGCGGCCGCGGGCATCAAGGTCGCAGTCCGCAACGGCGTGCGCTCCATCGAGCACGGCATCTACCTCGATGACGAGGCGATCGACATGATGCTCGCCGCCGGGACGTGGCTCGTACCCACGCTCGCTGCGCCGCGCGCCGTGCTGGATCTCGCCGACCTCGGCGCCGCCCTCCCGCAGCACATGATCGACAAGGCGAGGATGGTCGTGGACGTCCACACCGAGTCGGTACGTCGGGCGATCGCGGCCGGGGTCGCCGTCGCGATGGGCACCGACAGCGGAGTCGGCGCGCACGGTGACAACCTGCGCGAGGTCTCGCTCATGACCGACTGCGGGATGGCGCCGGTGCAGGCACTGCACGCGACCTCGCTGTCGGCGGCGCGCCTGCTCGGAGTGGACGAGGAGCTCGGCTCGATTGACGTGGGCAAGCGCGCCGACCTCGTCCTCGTCGAAGGCGACGCGCTGGACGTCAAGACACTCGGAACCCGCATCCGCACCGTCTACATCGACGGCAAGCTGGTCGCGGAGCCGGCATAGCGGTCCCTGCGCCGGCGACCTGCCCTCCCGATGCCGCTGCATCGGAAGGGCAGGCTACGCAGACGTCAGTAGACGGCCAGGCCAGACGCCCCGTCGGCAACCGGCAGGCCTCCGGTCGTGAATCCCAACGGAGTCAACCCGCCCTTGTCCTCGATCTTGAAGGCGGCAACCCCGACGGTGCCCCTCAGGAGAAGGTAGAGATAGCGACTGTCGCTGCTCAGCGCGAGGTCGACCGGCTGGCTGAAGAGGCTGAAGAACGCCGCCCGGTCATCCAGCAGCTGGATCTGACCGGCCGGATCGATCCGGTAGCTGGAGATCGTGCCGCTGCCGAAGTTCGCCGTGAAGGCGAACCGGCCGTTGTCCGTGATCACGATCCAGCACGAATCGGTCTGCAGGTTCGGGACCGAGCCGCTGATCACCTCGAATGAGCCATTCGCTCTGACCTCGTAGGAGGACACCGCGGAGGCGCCAGGCGCGGCGTTGAACGACTCCACGACCAACAGCCGGCCGTCATCACGGAAGGCCATGCTGAACGGCCGGATTCCGTTCGAGGCATTGCGCCGTGGCAGGGCGCTGGCCAGGCCGTTGCCGTCCACCTGGAACACGTCGATGGCACTGGCGGGCGGCAGCAGCGTATTGGTTGTCTTCTGGGTCACCAGTAGCAGTCGGCCGTCCGGACTGAATGCCACTTGGCCAGGAACCGCGATCGGCGAGCTCAGCAGCCTGAAAGACTTCGGGATCTCCGTCAGGGTTCCGTCAGCCGCCCGGGTGAAGCCGCGGATCCCGTTGCCGGCCACGGAGCCGTCAAGCACGTAGAGGAGGTCGTCGTGAATGGTCAAGCTGTTCGGTTCGTCGCCTGCGGCGACCCTTTGCAGGAGCGTCAGTTGTGTGCCGTCGACCGCGAAGACGCTGACGTCGTCGCTACCGGCGTTGGCCGCGTAGAGGTAGCGGTGGTCGCTGCTCAGCAGTAGTGCGCCCTGAGTGTCCAGATCGGTCCCGAGCCCGTTCCCGCCGGTGGGTACCCGGCCGGTGCGGGTCAAGGTTCCGTCCGCGGCCCGGCGATACGTGACGATCTCGTTGCCGGTGCTGCGGTTGCTCATCGCGAAGGCGGCCCCCTCACCGGGGCCGAGCGGAGCAGCGACGCTGCCGCTGTCCTCAGTCACCTGCGCGTTCGCGGTTGTGATGACTCCGAGGAGCATGATCAGCGACAAGACGCCTATGACGCCGTTCTTGACACGACCTACCATTTTCGCGGCTCCCTCTGCTCGTTGTTCGGTGCATGACGCGTACGTCGCCCCCCCGGGGAGGGCGGTCCTCGCTCCGTCGCTGTCGTCGACATGGGCCGCTGCCGGGTAGGGGCAGCCGATCTGCATCTACGCTAAGGCGATATCGGACCTATCCACAGGACCGGTGGACCACTAGAACCGAGGACCAGTTGCATGCCGCTGAATGCTGCCGAGTTGCTGGTGACGCTGGTCGGGACGGACCGGGCTCCGTTGCGGATCCGGCTCGCCAACGCGCTGCGGGAGGCGATTCGCAGTGGACAGGTGTCACCGGGGACAACGCTGCCGTCCACGCGGATCCTCGCGCACGACCTCGGGCTTTCCCGTGGCGTGATCGTCGACGCCTACGCCCAACTCGCTTCGGAGGGTTTCATTCGCAGCCGTCCCGGCGGTGCCACCACCGCCGTGTGGGTACCGGCGGCGACACTGCCGGAGCATTGGCTCGACCATCGGCCGGCAGCCCGGCCCAACCCTGAGCTCGACCTGCGTCCCGGTTGGCCGGACCTGTCGGCCTTCCCCCGACGGGCGTGGGCCGGCGCGACCCGGGACGTCCTGCGGGACCTGCCGGATGCAGAACTGGGGTACTGCGAGCCGTGGGGGTCCGCGGAGCTGCGCCGGCACCTGGCGGATTACCTGCGACGGGTGCGCGGAGCGATGACGGCACCGGAGGGCGTTGTCGTGGTGAACGGCGTCACCCAGGGGCTGAGTCTGATCTGCCGCATGCTGCTGCGGGGCGGTGACAAGCGTCTCGGCATCGAGGATCCGAGCAACGCCGTACAGCGTCGCCTGCTGGTTCGCCTCGGCATCGAACCAGTGGACATACCGGTGGACGGTGACGGCGTTCGCGTCGATGCCCTTGCAGCCGCTGGGATTCGAGTCGTCCTGTGCACCCCTGCCCATCAGTTTCCGTGCGGCGTGGCGCTGTCCCCCGCCCGTCGCGAGCAACTGCTGCGCTGGGCGGGTGACGTCAACGGTCTCATCATCGAGGACGACTACGACGCCGAGTTCCGCTACGAGCGCGCCCCGCTCGGCTGCCTGCAGGGCATGGATCCCGATCATGTGGCCCTGCTGGGCAGCGTCAGCAAGACGCTGGCACCGGCGCTCAGGCTCGGCTGGGTGCTCTCGCCGCCACAGCTGCTCACGTCGTTGCGCGGCCTCAAGCGCGACGACGACTTCGGCAGCAACGTGATCGCCCAACACGTGCTGGCTCGACTGTTGGATTCGGGCCAGTACGACCGGCACCTACGCGGCCTGCGCCGGCGCTACCGGCAACGACGGGACGCCTTCGTCGCGGCCATGGGTCGTCGCCTTCCGGACTGGGAGATCATGGGAAGCGCCGGCGGTCTACACCTGACCGTGTCGCTGCCGACGGGGATGCCCGAGGGACGGCTCGTCGCCGCCGCAGCCGGACGTGGCCTGGCCGTCCTCGGCCTGGAGGCGATGAGCGGCCGGCCGGTGGCGCGACCGGGCATTGTCGTGTCCTACGCGCGGTCGACACCGGACATGTGCGAGGCCGCCGTGGACCGGCTGGTGCGGGCGTCGGCCGAGCTGGACGCCGTGACGCCTGAGATGGAAGCGGCAGCGACGGGTTCATCGATCCTCTGGAACGACATCGGTTGACGACGCCGGGCGCGGCGGGGGCCCTCGAGGATCACGCTGTCGCTAGCGGGTTGCGGCGTCCATGCCGCGCAGTTCCTTCTTCAGCTCGTTGATCTCGTCCCGCAGCCGGGCGGCGAGCTCGAACTGCAGCTCCCGGGCCGCAGCGAGCATCTGATCGGACAGCTGCTGGATCAGGTCGGCCAGTTCCGCCCGTGGCATCGCCGCCACGTCCAGCGCCGACGTCCCCGACCTGGTCATTCGCGAGGACAAGCCCGGGACCGGCGACTTCCCCCGCGACTGCTGCCGTCCCGAGCCGCCAAGCACCCGCTGGGCAGCCCGGTCGGCGTCCGCGGCCTCGGTGTAGATGTCGTCGAGGATGTCGTTGATCTGCTTGCGCAGCGGCTGTGGATCGACTCCCATGGCCGTGTTGTGTGCCACCTGCTTGGCGCGCCGGCGGTTCGTCTCGTCGATCGCCTTGGCCATCGACGGCGTGATCTTGTCGGCGTACATGTGCACCTGACCGGACACGTTGCGCGCCGCGCGCCCGATCGTCTGGATCAACGACGTTCCGGACCGCAGGAAGCCTTCCTTGTCGGCGTCGAGGATCGACACGAGCGATACCTCGGGCAGGTCCAGGCCCTCCCGGAGCAGGTTGATCCCGACCAGGACGTCGAAGTCACCCTTGCGGAGCTCGCGCAGCAACTCCACCCGCCGCAGCGTGTCGACCTCGGAGTGCAGGTAGCGCACCCGGATGCCCAGCTCGAGCAGGTAGTCGGTGAGGTCCTCTGACATCTTCTTGGTCAGGGTCGTGACGAGCACCCGCTCGTCCCGCTCGGCCCGCACCCGGATCTCGTGCACGAGGTCGTCGATCTGCCCCTTCGTCGGCTTCACCACGACCTCGGGGTCGACAAGGCCGGTGGGGCGGATCACCTGCTCGACGAACTCGCCCTTCGCCCGGCCCAGCTCGTAAGGCCCCGGCGTCGCGGACATGTAGACGGTGTCCCCGATCCGGTCGAGGAACTCCTCGAACTTCAGCGGCCGGTTGTCAACCGCCGACGGCAGCCGGAAGCCGTGCTCGACCAGCGTTCGCTTGCGGCTCATGTCCCCTTCGTACATCCCGCCGATCTGGGGCACGGTCACGTGCGACTCGTCGATGACGAGCAAGAAGTCCTCGGGGAAATAGTCGACCAGGCAGGCACCGGCGGTACCGGGGGCCCTCCCGTCGATGTGCCGGGAGTAGTTCTCGATCCCGGAGCAGAAGCCGACCTGGCGCATCATCTCGATGTCGTAGGTCGTACGCATCCGAAGCCGCTGCGCCTCCAGCAGCTTGCCCTGCCGCTCCAGCTCGCCGAGGCGCTCCTCGAGCTCGGCCTCGATCGTGCCGATCGCGCGTTCCATCTTGTCCGGGCCTGCGACGTAGTGCGTGGCCGGGAAGATGAAGATCTCCTCGACCTCGCGGACAACCTCGCCGGTCAGGGGATGCAGGAAGTACAACCGCTCGACCTCGTCGCCGAACATCTCCAGCCGGAACGCCAGCTCTTCGTACGCCGGGAAGATCTCGATGGTGTCTCCGCGCACCCGGAACGTGCCGCGGGTGAAGGACAGGTCGTTGCGGCTGTACTGGATGTCCACCAGCCGGCGCAACAGCCAGTCGCGGTCGATCTGCTGGCCGATCTTCAGCCGAACGCTGCGGTTGAGGTACTCCGCCGGGGTCCC
>JACCXW010000312.1 GCA_013696785.1 Geodermatophilaceae bacterium
CAGGGCCGCGAACTCCTCGACCACCGGGGTCCCGGCGCCCCCAGCCGCACCAGCCGCTCCCGCCCCTTCGCCACGGGGTGGTCCTGACCGCGGCCGTGGAGGTCAGCGAAGTGGGCGGCGGCCGTCAACAGAGCGTGCTCGACACACGCCGCCGCCCGCTGCCACAGCGCTAGCGCGTCGAGAGTGCCGTCGCGATCCAGCGCCGACGCCTCGACGCCTGCCTGCTGGACAGCCGCCACGAGCGGAGACCCTGGACCTGACTCGAACATGTGTTCACTCTAGGAGGCCCGACCGACAGTTCCGGCCGTCGTGCACAGATGGCCGTCATGTCACCTGCTCACCCCACGATGCGAACGTCAGCAGCCCGTACGAATGCCATCCGATGCCCGAACCAGATCTCGTAGTAGCGGTCGTTGCCTCGCACCACGGTGTGGTCCATCGGCGCCGAGCCGTCGGTCGGCACGACGACCGGCTGTGGGGCCGGGTTGCGGCGGTGGAAGCTGCCAACGTGGGCATCGTGATTCGCATGGCTATCCCCTCGTACGTACCTGGCTGGATACTGCCTGACGCAGGCTGAGGCAAACCCTTCCGGCGATACCGTCAGGGGGTGGAGCTACTCCCGGCGGTGTTCAGCAGCGGCTGGGCCAGCGGCGTCAACGCCTATCTGGTCGTGCTCGGGCTCGGTCTGTACGGAAGGCTCCTGGGTGCCGAGGGCGTTCCTGAGGCACTGATGCGCACCGACGTGCTGGTGGCCGCCGGCGCGATGTATGCGATCGAGTTCATCATCGACAAGATCCCGTACGTCGACTCGGTGTGGGACTCGATCTCCACCGCGATCCGGCCCACCGTGGGCGCGATCATCGGGCTGCTGATCGCCGGGGACGCCTCCTCGGTCGAGCAGGCGACGATGGCCGCCGTGGGTGGCGGCAGCGCACTCGCCTCCCACCTGGTCAAGGCCGGGATCCGGCTTGCGGTCAACGGCTCGCCCGAGCCGGTGAGCAACTCGGTCGTCAGCGTCGGCGAGGACGTCACCGTCGCTGGCGTCGTGACACTGGTCGTCTACCACCCGTGGTGGGCACTCGGAATCTCCGCGACGCTGCTGGTCCTCGGGGTCATCGCGGTGCTGTTGCTGATGCGGTGGGTTCGCCGGGGGTGGCGCCGACGGCGCGAACGCCGCGCGGCAATGGCCTGATGCTTTTCAGGCTCAAGCAACAAACCGCCAGCCGTTCGAGGATCTCTGTCCGCCCTATCGGTACCCCGCCCTATCGGTACCCGGCCTGAGCATTGTTCGAGCGAAGCATTCGGTAGCGATGGCGACAGTTCGGGGAGTAGTCGAGATCCGCCCGGGTCAAGCCCGAGCCGCAGCGCCGACCAGCGCCTCGAACAGCCGCGGGTCGGTGCCGACCTCCGGGTGCCATTGCACGCCGACACGCCAGCGCGCGTCCAGCGCTTCGATCGCCTCCAATGTCCCGTCCGACGCCCACCCGGTCGACTCGTACCCGGGGTGGGCGGCCACGCCCTGGTGGTGGTAGCACGAGACGTCGACCCGCTCCCCCAGCACAGCGGCCAGCCGGCTGTCGGACTCGATGTTCACCGTCGTCTGGCCGTACGACGCCGGGCCCGGTGAGTGGTCGGCGGTGCCGATCTTGTCGGGCAGGTGCTGCACGAGCGATCCGCCAGCCGCTACCGCCAGCACCTGCATGCCACGGCAGATGCCGAGCAACGGCAGGTCCATCTCGACTGCCCGCTGCACAAGGGCCAGCTCACTGGCATCGCGTTCCGGCCGCGGCTCCTGCACGGTGGCCTGGGGCTCCTCGCCGTAGCGCGACGGCTGCACGTCGACACCACCGGCCAGCATCAGCCCATCGAGTCGTTCGAGCACGACGAACGCCTCGTCGATGACCGGCTCCGCCAGTGGCGGCAGTACGACGGCGACGCCACCGGCGTTCTGCACGTGGCGTACGTAGCGGTGAGGCACCAGCGCTGCCGGCACATTGCGCCAGACGCCCCAGGCGGCCGGCTCGATGTAGGAGGAGATCCCGATGACAGGACGTCTGGTCGACATGGCTACGACGGTGTCACGTAGGCGCCGCTGATGCCGCCGTCGACGAGGAACGTCGACGCGGTGATGAAGCTCGACTCGTCGCTGGCGAGGAACAGCACCGCATTGGCGATCTCCTCCGCCCGGGCGAAACGGCCCATCGGCACGTGCACGAGCCGCCGCTGCGCCCGTTCCGGATCCGAGGCGAACAACTCGCGCAGCATTGGGGTGGCGACCGGACCTGGGCACAGCGCGTTGACGCGGATCCCCTCCCGGGCGAACTGCACGCCGAGCTCCCGGCTCATCGCCAGCACGCCCCCCTTGCTCGCCGTGTAAGAGATCTGCGATGTCGCGGCGCCCATCACCGCAACGAACGATGCGGTGTTGATGATCGATCCCCGCCCCTGCTCACGCATGTACGGCAGTGCTGCCTTGCAGCACAGGTAGACGCTGGTGAGGTTGACCTCCTGCACCCGGCGCCATGCGTCGATGCCGGTATCGAGGATCGAGTCGTCGTCGGCCGGTGAGATGCCGGCGTTGTTGAACGCGACGTCGACGCTGCCGTAGTCCCGCTTCGCTGTCGCAAAGAGCTCGCCGACCCGCCCGGCGTCGGTGACGTCGCAAGAGACGTAGGTGCCTTCGACCTCGGCCGCCACCTCGTAGCCGCGGACGTCGTCCACGTCGCCGATCACGACGCGCGCGCCCTCGGCGGCGAACCGGCGCGCGGTCGCGAGGCCGATGCCGCTGCAGCCACCCGTGACCACGGTCGTGCGCCCGTCGAGCCGACCCGGCATGCGCTCAGTGCTCCGTGCTGAGGAAGACGTTCTTGACCTCGCTGAACGCGTCCAGCGCATCCGGGCCGAGCTCGCGCCCGAGGCCGGACTGCTTGAAGCCACCGAACGGCGTCGAGTAACGCACCGAGGAGTGCGAGTTGACGCTGAGGTTGCCGGCCTCGACCCCGCGCGAGACGCGGATCGCACGGCCGACGTCACGGGTCCAGATCGACCCTGACAAGCCGTAGTCGGTGTCGTTGGCCTTCGCGATCGCGTCGGCCTCGTCGTCGAACGGGAGCACCGCGACGACCGGCCCGAACACCTCCTCCCGCCAGACCCGGTCGCGCTCGGACTTCGGCAGCACCACGGTCGGCGGGTACCACCAGCCGGCGCCGTCCGGTGCGTCAC
>JACCXW010000316.1 GCA_013696785.1 Geodermatophilaceae bacterium
ACCGACAGGTCCTCCATCGGCGCGAAGAAGCGGCGCAGGTACAGCAGGAAAGCCACCAGAACGCCGACCTCGATGTCGCCGCTGATCGCGCGATGTCCGCCGTACAGGAGCACGACGCCGATGGTGAGGTTGCCGAGCAGGATGATTCCGGGCTCGAAGATGGAGATGAGCTGCCAGGCTCGCCGGTTGGCGGCCTTGTAGTCGTCGGCGACCTCCTCGAAGATCTCTTGGTTGCGCGGCTCGCGGCGGAACGCCTGCACCGCCCGGATCCCACCGAGAGACTCCGCGAACTGCACGATCAGCAGCGCCACGGTCTCCCGCGTACGCCGGTAGCTCAATGTCGAGTTCTTGCCGAACCAGCGGAACATCAGGAGCAGCAGCGGGAAGCTGAGCAGCACCACCAGAGCGAGCGGCGCGTCCAGCACCAGCAGGATCACGCCGATCGACACGATGGACAGCACCGCCATCACGAGCTCGTCCAGGCTCTCGTCCAGCAGCTCGCCGATCGTTTCCACGTCGCTGGTCAGCCGGGAGATGACCCGCCCGGACGTGTACTTCTCGTGGAAGGACAGCGACAGCTCCTGCAGGTGGTTGAACACCCGCCGGCGCAATTGGAAGAGCATCGCCTGCCCGACGTGGCCGCTGCGGGTGAAGAAGAACCAGCGCAACGCCCCCTGCGCCACGGCGGACAGCATGAACAGGGCGAAGACGATGAACAGCGTGCTCGAGCCCTCGCCGGCCACGATCTGCGGGATGCCCTTGTCGATCCCGACGGAGATCAGGTACGGGCCGGCCATCCCGGCCGCGTTCTGCAGGAGCACCGCGCCGGCGACCGTCCACAGCGCGGCCTTGTGCGGGCGCGCCAGGGACCTGAGCAGGCGGCGGCTGCGCTCACGCAGGAACACCCCGCCGGCCACGCTGATCTCGGCCGAATCCTCCGCGGCCACCCCGCGCCACTTCGACTCGGCCGTGAGGATCGGCTGCGCTGCGGTGGGGTCGTCCCCGCGCTTCTCGAACGGGTCGGTGCTCATTGCCTGCCCGCCTCGTGCGCTGCGCGCACTGCTCGCTCCGCTCCTCGCGCGCTCCTCGCTGCGATGCTCCCTCGCTCTCGGCTCATCGTGACGCTCCCACCGGCAGCTCGAAGTCGAGATCTCCGTCGAGCTCCGCCTCGGCGGACAGGATGTGCCGGTACGCCGGAACGCTGTCGAGCAGCTCGGTATGCGTGCCGACAGCGGCGATCCGGCCGTCGACCAGCAACGCGACGCGGTCTGCGAGCAGCACCGTGGACGGGCGGTGGGCGACGACGAGTGCTGTCGTGGTCGCGAGCACCCGCCGCAGGGCCTCCTCCACGAGACCCTCGGTGTAGACGTCCAGCGCGGAGAGCGGGTCGTCGAGCACCAGCACGCGGGGACGGCCGAGCACCGCGCGGGCGAGGGCGAGTCGCTGCCGCTGCCCGCCGGACAGCGACAACCCCTGCTCGCCTATCCGGGTGGCCAGGCCCCAGGGCAGCTCGTAGACGAAGCCTGCCTGGGCGACGTCGATGGCCTCGGCGATATCCGCCTCGGTGGCGTCGGCGCGACCCAGTGCCAGGTTCTCCCGCACGCTTGCGGAGAACAGCGTCGGGTCCTCGAACGCAGTGGCGACGACGCGACGCAGGCTGCTCAGAGTGACGTCGCGGATGTCGATCCCGTCAAGGGTGACCCGGCCACCGGTCACGTCGTACAGGCGGGGGACGAGAGCGGTGAGGGCGGTTTTGCCGGTGCCGGTGGCGCCGACCAGCGCGACCGTCTCGCCCGGCTCGATCGTCAGGTCGACGGCGTGCAGGACGTCCCTGTCGCTGCCCGGGAAGCGAAAGCTCACCGACTCCAGCCGCAGCCGGCCGCGTACGTCGCCCAGGTCGACCGCGCCGGGACGGTCCTGCACGGCCGGCACCGTGTCGAAGACGTCGTAGAGCCGGTCCGCGGCGGTCGCGGACTCCTGGCCGATCGCCAGGATCCAGCCCATCGCCTCGATCGGCCAGGCCAGCATGACCACCAGCGCGACGAACGCGACGAGGCTGCCCAAACTCAGGTCGCCGCGGGATACCGCTAGCGCTCCGAAGAGCAGCACGATGCCGAGCAGCACCTGCGGAATGATGTCCAGGATGGACCAGAACTTCGCCAGGACGCGCACCTTGTCCAGCGATGCGGACCGCAGCTGCCGCGCCTCGCGCAGGAAGCGACCGCCGATCTGCCGGCGGCGTCCCAGCGACTTGATGATGCGGATGCCGACGGCGGACTCCTCGACGACGGTGGCGACGTCGCCTTCGAGGTCCTGGCAGCGGCGGGAGATCACGATGTACTCCCGCTCGAAGTGCAGCGTGAGGTAGATGATCGGGATGGCGCTGAGCGCGACCACGATGCCGAGCGGCCAGTACAGCCGGAACAGCAACACGGCGACGACCGTGAAGAGGCTGAGGTTCACGATCATGAAGATGATCCCGAACCCCATGAAGCGTCGGATGGTGGCCAGGTCGCTCGTGGCCCGTGTGACGAGCTGCCCGGTCTGTGCCCGGTCGTGGTAGGCCACGGGCAGTCGCTGCAGGTGCGCGTACAGGTCGTTGCGGATCTGCGTTTCCATGTCGAGCATGCAGAAGGACTGCACCCAGCGTCGGATGAACCCGGCCACTGCCTCAGCGATACCCAGCCCGATCGCGAGCGCGGCCAGCGCCCACAGCCCGGCGGTCTCCCCCCGCGCCACCGGCCCGTCGATCACCCGTTGGGAGACCAGCGGTACCGCGAGCTCCGCGAAAACGGTGACCATCGCGGCCACGAACATGACGAGCATCTGCCCGATGAAAGGCCGCAAATAGGTGCGCAACCGCCACAGGGAACGGAATCCGTGCCCCGAAGTGCGCGTGGCGATCTCGATTGACATAGCTCAGGCAGGCTAGCTCGGCGCACCGACAAGACGACACCGAGTTTCCGCATATCGGCTGCCGCCGCCGCGGGGGTGGCGGGTGAGCGGTGGGGTCGTTCAGTCAGGGTGGCGGGCGCGGGGGCCTAGCTGCGCTTGCGGCGCACGCCGAAGACGATGTCCTCCCACGATGGGATCCGGGCGCGGTGCTCGCGCTCCTCGTCGCTGACCGGCGGCGCCTCACCGGGGTCGGGGGTTTCCTCATGCCGCTGGTTGCGCCGGTCGCGAGGCCGGTCCTCGACGGTGACCGCCCCGCTGTGCTCCGGCGTGCCCCCCACGTCGTACGCCGGAGGAACGCCGACCGCGGTGAGGCTGCGCTGTGCCGGGTCGGCGGGTGGAGCGACGATCACCGACTGGCCGCTGCGAGGACGCTCGGCGAAAGCCGAGGTTTCCGCGTCGGCGGGGGTGACGGTGCGCGCGCTGACGTCGTACCACCACCGGGTCGTGATGGCCTGCCGGTTCCCGACAGACCAGCTGATCAGAACCTCCCAGTTGCCGTCCTGCAACCGACGGGCGTCCCAGCCGGCCTGGCGGTGGTCGCTGTCGAGCAACGACAGCTTCTCGATCATGAACTCACCGAGGGCACTGGCGGGCGTCCCGTCGGCCAGTCGCACCCGGGCCTGCCGGGACTGCTGGGCGACCCGCTCCCGCTCCTGAAGCACCGGGTAGGCGTACCTGAGCACCTTTTCCACCCGTACGCCGGCTACGGCGGCGACCTGCTCCGGCGTCTCGCCGGCGCGGATGCGGGATTGGATGTCGCGTGGCCGGAGCGTGCTTTCGAGTTCGATCTCGATCTGGCCGAGCCGGCTCATGTCACCGCGTGCGGCGGCACGCAGCCGGTCGTCGACCGGAACCAGGAAGCGCTCGCCGTTGTCGATGGCCTCGGGCACGTCGGGGGCGAGCACCAGGTGCGTCCCGTCCTCGCTGAGGGCGATGAAGCGCAACGGGCGCATGGCGTTTCCTCCAGCCCTGCTCGACCCGGCCTGTTCGAGCGGTGTTCGTGACCGCGGCAGCCGGTCGCTGCCGGCACGCCGACCCTACGACAACCTCGGCGTCCCGACCCGCTGCGACGCGCCCGTCCTAGCGTGAGTCGAGCACGAACTCGATGCAGCCGATCAGCGCCGTCACATCGTCCGGCTCGACGGCCGGGAACATGCCGATCCGCAGCTGATTGCGCCCGAGTTTGCGGTACGGCTCGGTGTCCACGATGCCGTTGCGCCGCAATGCGGCGGCCAATGCCGCCGCGTCGACGGAGTCGTCGAAGTCGATGGTCCCCACCACCTGCGACCGCTCGGCGGGATCGGTCACGAACGGGCTCGCGTACGCCGAGTCCTCCGCCCAGCCGTAGAGCCGGGACGACGACTCACCGGTACGGCGGACCGCCCAGTCCAGGCCACCCTGAGCGAGCAGCCAGTCCACCTGGTCGGCGAGCAACCACAGGGTCGCCACCGCCGGCGTGTTGTACGTCTGGTCCTTGGTCGAGTTGTCCACCGCGGTGGAGAGGTCGAGGAACGCCGGTATCCACCGGCCACTGGCGGAGATCTCGGCGACCCGTTCCAGGGCGGCCGGACCGAGCAGCGCGACCCACAGGCCGCCATCGGAGGCAAAGCACTTCTGCGGGGCGAAGTAGTAGGCGTCGCTCTGGCCCACGTCGACGGGCAGCCCGCCGGCACCGCTCGTGGCGTCGACGAGGACCAGCGCCCCGTCGTCGGAACCGTCGACCCGCGCAACCGGCGCCATCACGCCGGTCGAGGTCTCGTTGTGCGCCCAGCAGTACGCGTCGACGCCGAACTCGGCCAGCGGCGCGGCGACGGTGCCGGGGGCGGCCTTGCGGATCGAGGGCTCCCCGAGGAACGGCGCCCCCGCCGTCACCCTGGCGAACTTCGCGCTGAACTCCCCGAAGCTCAGGTGTTGCGCCCGTTCGCGGACGAGGCCCAGCGCGGCGGCGTCCCAGAAAGCCGTCGTACCACCGTTACCGAGAACGACCTCATACCCGTCCGGTAGCGCGAAGAGGTCCGCCATGCCCTGCCGCAGTCGCCCGACCAGGTTCTTGACCGGCGGCTGGCGGTGCGACGTTCCCATCAGCGCGGCGCCGGCGTCGGCCAACCCGGCCAGCGCCTCCGGTCGGACCTTCGACGGGCCGCAACCGAACCGGCCGTCACGGGGGAGGAGCGCCTTCGGAATCGTGATGTCCACGACGAGCCATTCTGCCAACAGCGGATCCCGCTTGCCGCGGCGCCGTCTTGCGAGCAGCGTGCCAGGCATGACGGTGGTCGTTCTGTCCGATATCCATGGCGTTTTGCCCGCGCTGGAGGCGGTACTGGCCGAGCCGGCGGCGCAGGAGGCCGAGCTGATCGTGCTCACCGGGGACATCGCAGCCGGCCCCCTCCCGGTCCAGACGCTGGACCGGCTGGTCGGACTGGGCGACCGGGTGCTGTGGGTCAGGGGGAACGCGGACCGGGAACTCGTAGCGCTCGCCGGTGGGGGCGAGACCTCGATCCCGGACCCGATCGCGCCGTGGGCGGCAGCGCAGCTGCGTCCCGACCAGGTCACGCTGCTGGCCGAACTGCCGCATCCCGTGACTCGGCACCTGGACGGTTTCGGCGACGTGCTGTTCTGCCATGGCAGCCCTCGCGACGACGACGAAGTCGTCCTCGTCGACACCCGGCTTGAGCGCTGGGACGAGGCACTGTCCACAGTGGACGAGTCCGTGGCGACGGTGGTCTGCGGGCACACGCACATGCCGTTCGTCCGGCTCGCGTTCGGGCGACTGGTCGTCAACCCAGGCAGCGTCGGCATGCCCTATGGACGGCCGGGTGCGCACTGGGCATTGCTCGACAACGGCACCGTGCAGTTGCGGCGTACGACGTTCGACTACAACGCTGCCTGCGCTGAGATCGAGGCGACGTCCGGATACCCGGACGCGGCGGCGTGGGCCGACTACTTCATCCGGGCGCGAGCCATGGACGATGAGGTGATCAAGGCGTTCGGCCCGCGCGACGGCCGCACCCCATCGGGTCCGTAGCCCGCGCCGCAGGCCAGGTCAGTGGTGCGGGATGTCGTCCCAGCCCTCGACGTCGCCGGGCTTGCGCGGGTCGGGACCGACGTAGCGAGCCGACGGACGGATGATCCGGCCCGTGCGCTTCTGCTCCAGGATGTGCGCGCACCAGCCGGCCGTCCGCGCGCAAGTGAACATGGAAGTGAACATGTTGGCCGGCACTTCGGCGAAGTCCAGGACGATGGCAGCCCAGAACTCGACGTTGGTCTCGATCACCCGGTCGGGTCGACGTTCGCGAAGCTCGGCGAGGGCGGCTTTCTCCAGCGCGAGCGCGGCCTCGTATCGCGGGGCGTGGAGCTCCTCGGCAGTGCGCCGCAGGGTGCGCGCCCGCGGGTCCTCGGCACGGTAGACCCGGTGCCCGAAGCCCATGATCCGGCCCTTGTTGTCGAGCAGGTTCTTCACGTAGGCGTCGGCGTCGCCGGTGTCCTCGACCTCTTCGATCATGTGCAACACCCTCGCTGGCGCACCGCCGTGCAGCGGCCCGGACATGGCTCCGATCGCCCCGGACAGTGCCGCGGCCACGTCGGCGCCGGTGGAGGCGATGACCCGGGCGGTGAACGTGGAGGCATTCAGGCCGTGCTCGGCCGCAGAGACGAAGTAGGCGTCCACCGCGGAGACGTGCTGGGGGTCGGGATCACCGCGCCAGCGGGTCATGAACCGCTGGACGATGGTGTCGCACTTGTCGATCTCCTCCTGCGGCACCGCCGGTACGCCGATGCCGCGGGCCGACTGCGCCACGTAGGACAGGGCCATCACCGCAGCCCGGGCCAGGTTGTCCCGGGCCTGGTCGTCGGAAATGTCCAGCAGCGGACGGAACCCCCATATCGGGGTGAGCATCGCGAGCGCGGCCTGCACGTCTACCCGGACGTCGCCGGTGTGCACCGGGATCGGGAACGGTTGTGCCGGGGGCATCCCCGGTCCGAACTTGCCGTCGACGAGCAGCGCCCACACGTTGCCGAACGTCACGTGGCCGACGAGATCCTCGATGTCCACCCCGCGATAACGCAGCGCCCCGCCGTCCTTGTCCGGTTCGGCTATCTCGGTCTCGGAGGCGACGACGCCCTCCAATCCGGGCTTGAAATCGTCGGGCACGCTGCTGCTCCTATCCTCGGGGAGGGCTTGGGGCCCGGGCACGAGGCTATCCCCTGATCGCAGCACGGTCAGCGCCACCGTGACCGGCCGCACACGGGCCCCCGGCACGAGAGGAGAGCGCGCTTGGCCACCGACGGGGAGGACGCGGCAGCGGATCTGGCCCGCATGCGCCGCCAGTACGTCGCGGCCGGGCTCACCGAAGCGGATCTCGCGCCCGACTGGACGATTCAGCTCGGGAGGTGGCTGGCCGACGCCGTCCGGGCCGATCTTCCCGAGCCCAACGCGATGGTGTTGGCGACGGCGTCCGCCGACGGGCGTCCGAGCGCCCGAACGGTCCTGCTCAAGGGATATGACGCGGCGGGGCTGGTGTTCTACACGAACTACGACTCGCGCAAGGGCACGGAGTTGAACGCGAATCCTCGGGCCTGTCTCGTGTTTCCCTGGATCGGGCTGTCCCGCCAGGTCGTCGTCATCGGCGACGTGAGCGTGGTCAGTCGTGAGCAGTCGGAGCGGTATTTCCACTCCCGGCCCCGAGGGTCACAGCTCGGCGCCTCCGCCAGCCCGCAGTCCACGGTGATCGGTAGCCGCGCGGACCTGGACGAGGCCTGGCAACGGGGCGAACGCGAGCATCCCGGCGAGATCCCGCTGCCTGATCGCTGGGGCGGATTCCGGGTTCGGCCGCTGTCTGTGGAGTTCTGGCAGGGGCAGACCGACCGGTTGCACGACCGGCTGCGGTACCGGCGTACCGAATCGGGCTGGTCGATCGAACGACTCGCGCCGTGACCCGCCGGCTGGCGCCGATGACCCGGCTGGCGCCGATGACCCCCGGCTGGCGCCGATGACGACTCGGCTGTGAAGGCGACGCTGGGGGTGCTACGCGGGCTGGCGGTCGACGTCAGCCCCTTGCGGTCCCGGGACTTCCGTCGGCTGTGGCTCGGCCAGGTCATCACCGTCATCGGTACGACGATGACGCTGGTCGCGGTGCCGACACAGGTGTTCCAGATCACCGGGCGGTCCCTCGATGTCGGCATCACGAGCATGGTCGCGCTGGTCCCGCTGGTGGTCTTCGGGCTGCTCGGCGGCGCGATCGCCGATGCGATGGATCGGCGCCTGCTGCTCCTGATCACGGCCGGCGGTACATCGGTCACCAGCGCGCTGCTGTTCGCGCAGGCGCTGCTGCCAGGCGGCGGCCCGCTATGGTCGCTCTGGCTCCTCGTCGCGGTGCAGTCGGCGTTCTTCGCGGTGAACTCACCGACCCGCAGCGCCGTCATCCCGCGACTGTTGTCGATGGCGCAGGTGCCCTCTGCCAATGCGTTGAACAT
>JACCXW010000364.1 GCA_013696785.1 Geodermatophilaceae bacterium
GCGCAATCCGGACTCGATCCGTCGGTCCTGGCACGCCTGATCGGAAAGACGGTGATACTCGGCGTCCTCGACTTGTCCGACCCGGCGGTCGAGACAACAGACATCGTCGCGCAGCGGGTACGCCGGGTGCTCCGCTTCGTGGCTGCAGACCGGATCGTGCTCGCGCCGGACTGCGGGATGAAGTACCTGCCCCGCGACAGCGCGGAGGGGAAGTTGCGGGCCATGACCGGGGCAGCGCGGCTGCTCCGTACCGAGTTCGGTTCCTGAGCGGCCGGGGGATCCGTGCCGGACACCATTTCGGGGCTGCTGACCGCCGCCGCCGACCGTGATCCCGACGGAATCTGGCTTCGGACGGATGAGGGCACGCTGAGCTTTGCCGCGGCGGCCGGTCAGGTCGGCCGGCTAGCCGAGCGGCTGCGCGAGACGGGGGTAGGCCGCGGCGACCTCGTCGTCCTGATCGCGCGCACGACCCCGCCGTACCTCCTGTGCTGGCTTGCGCTGGCGGCGCTGGGCGCGATCACGGTGCCCACTGATCCCGTCGGCACGCAGGCCGAACTCGCCGCGCTCGTCGGTCAGGTCGAACCGCGGTTGACGGTCGACGACGAGGTCATCCATCCGCTGGTCGGCGACTGGCGGATGGTCGAGCGGGACGGCCGGCCGCCACCGACGGACGTCAGGCCGGACGACCTGGCGGTGCTGATCCCCACGTCGGGCACCACCGGCCGCTCGAAGCTGGTCATGCAGACGCACCGTGCGTACGCCATGGCAGGCGAGGGGTTTCCCTACTGGATGGAGCTGACCGCCGCCGACCGGCTGATGACGTCGCTGCCGCTGTTCCACATCAACGCACCGGCGTACTCGGTGCTGGGTTCGCTGGCCTGCGGAGCCGGTCTGGTGCTGTTGCCGCGGTTTTCTGCCAGCGGCTTCCTCGACTCGGCCCGGGCGCACGGGGCTACGGAGTTCAAAGGCCTGCGCATCGTCTGCGGCTACGCGCTGTCCGAATCGCCGTACGGGCTGATCTGGCGCCATGGCGAGCGTCCGTTCGGAACGTTGGGCGCGCCGCGCCAGCATCCAACCCTCGGCACCGTGAACGAGGCACGGGTGGTGGACGACGAGCTGCAGCTGCGCAACCCAACGGTCACGCCTGGCTATTGGGAGATGCCGACCGAGACGGCTTCGACGGTCGTCGACGGCTGGCTGCCTACCGGAGATCTCGTGACGGAGAACGCGGACGGCACGTACACCTTCGTCTCACGCCTAAAGAGGTGCTGCGCCGGCGTGGACAGAACCTGTCGCCCGCCGAGGTCGAGGACGCGATCCTCACCCACCCGGACGTACGCGAGGTCGCGGTGGTGGGTGTCCCGTCGGAGCTGTCCGAGGACGAGGTGAAGGCCTTCGTCGTACCGGAACCTGGCTGTCATCTGGACTTCGGGCAGCTTCGCACCTGGTCGGGCGAGCGCCTCTCCGCCTTCAAGGTCCCGCGGTTCTGGCAGGCTGTCGAGGCCCTGCCGCGAACGCCGACGACGCGGGTCGCCAAGCACCGGCTCCCGACCGGCCACCCGCCGGGGGAGTACGACGCCGAGGCGGGCGTATCCCGAGCGAAGGACGGATCATGACCGGCTACCAGACGTCGATCGGCAGCTCCGACGAATCCACCATCTCGGTGCTTGGACAGGACCTGGCCCGCGATCTGATGGGGCAGGTGGGCTTCGCCGAACTCGCGTACTGGCTGGTCGCGTTGCGGCGGCCGAGCGCCGGTGAGCTGCGGGTCTTCGAGGCCGTGCTCGTCGCCCTGGCCGACCACGGCCTCACGCCGTCGGCGATGGCCGCGCGGCTGACCCTGACCGGTGCGCCGGAGTCGGTACAGGGAGCCCTGGCCGCCGGCCTGCTCGGAGGCGGGTCCCGTTTCCTCGGCGTGACCGAGGACGCCGGACGCTTCCTCGCTGCGGCACTTGCAGGGCACACATCTGGTGACGGGACGCTTCCCGACTCCGACGAGGCATGGGACGACGTTGCCCGCGAGGCCGTGCGCGCCCAGCGTGCGGCGGGGCGCTACGTGCCGGGGCTCGGGCACAACGTGCACAAGAACGGCGATCCCCGGACGCCGGTGCTGTTGCGTGTCGCCGCCGAGGAAGGCCTGCTCGGGCCGCACCTACGCTTGTTCCAGGCGATCGGCCGGGTTCACCCGGACCTGCTGGGCCGCACCCTTCCGCTCAATGGAGCGGGGGTGTGCGGGGCGGCGCTGTGCGACCTGGGCTTCCCGGTGGAGATCCTGCGGGGGTTCGCCCTCCTGGCCCGCTCGGCCGGGCTGCTCGGCCACATCGCGGAGGAGATGCGTCGCCCGATTGGGCCGCGGATCTACCAGCACGTCGACGGGGCGACGGACTACCAGCCGTCCTGAGATCCTTGGGCGCGCAACGCGCTCGTGGTCCGGCTATTCGTCGAGTTGGTGGCCGGCGAAGTACATCAGCGGATCGCTGAGCAGCTCGATGCCGATGCCGTCCGGGTCCCTGAAGTACATCGACTCGGGGATTCCGATGTCCGGTCCGGCGTACTTCACGCCAGCTTCGTCCAACCGGACGCGCAGCTGCTCCCAGCGGTTGCGTGGCGTGGAAATAGCGATGTGTTGTACGCCGCCGATCGCTTCGACGCCCGGCTCGAGACCAAGACCCGGGAAGTCGAAGAAGCCGAGCAGCGTCTGGTTGCCGAGATCGAAGAAGAAGTGCGACGAGCCCGGATAGTCGCGGTTCTCGACCAGCTCGACCAACGGGAAGCCGAGCAAGCCCTGGTAGAACTGGATCGTCTGCTCGACGTCGGAGCAGATCAGCGCCGCGTGGTGGATGCCCTGCCCTGGCGTGTCCCGCTCCGCAGGCGGAAGCACGTACTTCTCGCGCAGCTCCTGGCGTCGGGCCTCGAGTTCGACCAACTCGGTGTCGCTGGACATGGCGCACCTTCCGGCGGTTCAGATAACGGGTCACTGTAACCGTTGCAGGCGAAGGGATCCTCGGCCGGAGCGGGAGAGTGCCGGCCGGCTAGGTCACCAGGCGGCGGCGCAGCGCGTCCTGCTCGTCGGCGGCGAAGCCGTGCTCGTCGAGCCAGCCCAGCAGATCGCCGTGGCGGGCGTCGAGTGTGCCGAGAAAGCGCTCCATGTTCGCGGCGATCGGCCGATGGCTGTCCAGGCTGCGACCGGAGACATCTTCGGCGTACGTCCGGCTTGCCTCCAACCGCGCGACGAGTTGCGGCAGAACATCGGCGGTGGCGACGTAGTCGTCGATGATTGCCTCTCGTTGCACGCCCGCCACACTGAGCGCCAAAGCGATGACGACCCCGGTGCGGTCCTTGCCGGCTGCACAGTGCACCAGTGCCGCGCCGTCCACCTGTCGGGTGATGGCTCGCAGCGCAGCGACGATGTTGTCCGGACGGTCACGGAGGTAGCCGAGGTAGTACCCGGCAGCGCCGTCCTGGCCGGGTGTGGCCCGGGCGCGGGCGTCTCCGCGCTGCCATGGCAGGACGTCGTCGGCCGCGAAGTCGGTGTTGTCGCCGCCCTCCGGGAAGAGCGACAGGTGCACGTGCGCGACCGCATCGTCCTGGCTCAGCCGGCCGGGGCCCTCGGAGCGGACCTCGACGCCGGTGCGCAGATCCACCACCAGCCGCACGCCGAGATCCTGCACCAGCCGGCGGACGTCCGCGTCGGTCAGCGACTGCAGGTTGTCCGCCCGGAGCAACCGCCCGGGGGCGGTCGTCCCGCCATCGGAGGTCGGGAGATCCCCCACGTCGCGAACGTTGACGGCACCGTCCAGGTGCACCCATCGGCGCACGGTCGGGGTCGATGTCACCTGCCGAGCGTAGGCGTCCGGTGCGACCGGGCGGTTAACGCCCGTGTCGGGAGGAGTCAGCGGGTGTCGGCCGCTGGGCTCAGTAAAGGGTTCCGTCGTCGCGGTAGCGACGTTCCTCCACGACACGGTGGCTGGTGTTGCTCCGCTGATTCATCAGCACCAGCGAGATGATGATGCCGACGACACCGACCGCCATCAGGATGAATCCGACGACGGCGAGATCGACGCCGTTGACGTCGGCGGTGACGGCGAAGGCGAGAATGCCGCCCAGGGCCAGTAGGAAGATCGAGATGCCGACACCCATTGTGTCCAGCCTCCTCGTGCCGGCGATGCCGGCACCTATCGCGACCGCGGCGGGTCCACGGCACTGTCGCTCAGTGTGGCAGGCAGCACCGCCCACTCGACACGAAGCGCGCTAGAACGCGTCCGCAGAGATGTCCATGAGCGCGTTGTCGGTGTTCTCGACGAGCGTGCGCTCCGCGGTCAGCCTCGGCAGCACCTGGGTGGCGAAGAACCTGGCCGAGGCGAGCTTGCCCTCGTAGAACGCCTGATCCTTGATCGAGGTGTCCTCGCTGAGGGCAGCCATCGCCACCTCTGCGTGGCGCAGCAGCAGCCACCCGGTCAGCAGGTCGCCGAAGGCGAGCAGCAACCGCGTCGTGTTCTGCCCGACCTTGTAGAGGTTGGTCATGTCCTCTTGGGCAGTGGTCAGCTGACCCACCATGGCACCCACCATGGCCTGGACGTCGCCGAGTGCGATCGCGAGCAGCGCGCGCTCGTCCTTGAGCCTGCCGTTGCCCGCCTCGTTGTCGAGGCTCGACTGGATCTCACCGAAGACAGTGGCCAGCGCCTGACCCTTGTCCTTGACGATCTTGCGGAAGAACAGGTCCATGCCCTGGATCGCGGTGGTGCCTTCGTAGAGCGTGTCGATCTTGGCGTCGCGGACGTACTGCTCGATGGGGTAGTCCTGCAGGTACCCGGAGCCGCCGAAGACCTGCAGGGACTCCGCTCCGAGCAGCGCATAAGCCCGCTCGGAGCCGAAACCCTTGACGATCGGCAGCAGCAGGTCGTTGACGCGATTGGCCTGCTGGATGTCCGGCGGCTCACCTCCGCGCCGGATCCGGTCCTGCCAGCTCGCCGCGTACAGGTACAGCGCCCGCATGCCCTCGGCGTAGGACTTCTGCAGCAGCAGGGATCGGCGTACGTCGGCGTGGTCGATGATGCGCACTCGGGGAGCGGTGGGGTCCGTCGAGCGGGTGAGATCAGCACCCTGCAGCCTTGTCTTGGCGTAGTCCAGAGCGTTGAGATAGCCGGTGGACAGGGTGGCGATCGCCTTGGTGCCGACCATCATCCGGGCGGCCTCGATCGTGCGGAACATCTGCCGGATGCCGTCGTGGACACCCCCGACGAGGTAGCCCACCGCCGGCTCGTCCGCGCCGAACGTCAGCTCGCACGTCGACGATGCCTTGAGGCCCATCTTGTTCTCGAGGTTGGTCGCGAACACGCCGTTGCGTGCGCCGAGCTCGAAGGCGTCCCAGTCGAAGCAGAACTTGGGGACGATGAACAGCGACAGGCCCTTCGTTCCCGGACCGGCGCCCTCGGGCCGGGCCAGCACCAGATGGAAGATGTTCTCCGGCAGGTCCCAGTCACCAGAGGTGATGAAGCGCTTCACCCCCTGGATGTGCCACGTACCGTCCGGCTGCTGGATCGCCTTGGTCCGGCCCGCTCCGACATCGGATCCGGCGTCGGGCTCGGTGAGAACCATCGAGCCTGCCCAGTGTCGATCGATGGCGACCTGGGCGAAGCGCTTCTGCTCCGGTGTACCGAGGCTGTCAATGACCGTGGCGAAGCTGGGCCCGGTCATGAACAGGAACACCGCGGGGTTGGCGCCCAGGATCAACTCGGCGCAGGCCCATTGCAGGCTCGGCGGAGCGCCATAGCCGCCGAGATGCTTCGGCACGGAAAGGCGATGCCAGTCCCCGTCGAGCATCGCCTGGCAGCTACGGGTGAGCGAGGCCGGCAACGTTACCGACTTCGTCGCAGCGTCGTACACGGGCGGATGCCGGTCGGCATCAGCGAAGGACTCGGCGATCGGCCCGCGGGCCAGCCGGTCGACTTCAGCCAGGATGCTCAGCGCAGTCGCCGTGTCCAGATCCTCGTACGGCGCCGTACCGAGCCAATCCTGGACCCGCAACACTTCGAAGAGGTTGAACCGCAGATCACGGAGATTGCTCTTGTAGTGAGTCATGGCGGGCAGAACTCCTGGGGAGAGACCGCGCAGCGGTGGGCGGACAAATCACCAATTCGTGACGGGCCGCCACCCGAGTAGGTGACTCCCCGCGCCCGTTGCAGGCAGCCAGATCATATTACCGGGCGGTAACAACGGCAAACCCGAGATGTCAGAGGTCGAACTCCGTGGGCGGAATCCC
>JACCXW010000374.1 GCA_013696785.1 Geodermatophilaceae bacterium
CATGTGGTCGACATGACCTTCACCGCGTTAGACGATACGATCGCGCCGCCCGGGCCGCAAAACATCACAGTCTGGGGCCAGTGGCATCCCTACCGGCTGAGCGGCGAACGCTGGCCGGACATCGCCGAGCGCGAGGCGCACCGGCTCGTCGGCGCGATCAACACGGTCGCACCCGGCTTCGCGGATACAGTCCAGCACGTGTACGTGCAGTCCCCGCTCGACCTGGAACGCGAACTCGGACTCCGACGGGGCAACGTCATGCACCTGGACATGTCGCTGGACCAGATGTTCGGCTGGCGGCCGCTGCCGGAACTCGCCGGCCATCGTGTTCCTGGCGTCGCAGGGATGTACCTGACGGGGGCCTCGACCCATCCGGGCGGTGGCGTCTTCGGCGCCAGCGGGCGGACCGTTGCCCGGCTCGTCATCAAAGACCGTTCACGCGGCCGCAGATTCCGGCGTACACGGTGAGACTGCTCGTCGCGGCTACCGCAACGGCAATCCTCGTCACGGCATGTTCAGCCGTCCTCGAGGACGAGGATCCGGCGACCGCGCCCGTCACCACGGCCACGACGGCCGTCACGCCGGAGCAGACGTCGACATCGACGGCACCATCCACGGCGCCGACAACGGAGGCGACCGAGTCGATTCGGCTGCTCTTCACCGGCGACATGCTGCCCAGCGACGACCTGCAGGCGCAGGCAGGGCGCTATGCCGGCGGCCGTGGCTTCGACTTCATGCCGATGCTGGCTGAGGTGGCGCCGATCGTCGAGGCGGCGGACTGGGCGATCTGCCACCAGGAGACCCCGGTGTCCGACGACAATGTCGGCCTGGCCGGGTACCCGCGTTTCAACGCGCCGCGCGAACTGGCCGAGGATCAGCGGGCGATCGGGTTCGACGCGTGCAGTACCGCCTCCAACCACACCGTTGACCTCGGCATGGGCGGCATCCAGGCCACGCTCGGCACCCTCGACCGCGTCGGCATCGCGCACACCGGCAGTGCCCGCAGCCAGACCGAGTACGCCAAACCGATGATCTACGGCGTACAAGGGGTTCACGTCGGTCACGTGGCCTACACGTACGCATTGAACGGGCTGCCCTCCCCGGCACCATGGGCGGTGAATCTGATCGACCCTCCGACGGTCCTCGCCGACGCGGCGCGGCTCAAGCAGGCGGGCGCGGACATCGTCGTGGTCAGCCTGCATTTCGGGAACGAACTCGACCAGGTGCCCTCCAGCTACCAGGGGCAGGTGGTCGACGAGATCATGCAGGCGCCTGAGGTCGACCTGATCGTCGGGCATCACGCGCACGTCGTTCAGCCGATCGAGCGGCGGGCCGATGGCCGCTGGGTGATCTTCGGCCTCGGTAACTTCCTTGCCCAGCAGTCGGTCTACGACGCCGATCTCACCCCAACGCACCGCGACGGCGTGATGGTCGAGGTCACGTTCGGTCCGGCGGCCGACGGCCGCTACGCGATCGAGCAGGTCGGCTACGTCCCGACGTTCGTCGACGCGCCGTCAGACGTCATCCGGATCGCGCCGGACTTCTCCCGCGCCCGCACCGAGGCGGCGTTGTTCGCACGAGACGCTCCGCTGGTCGACCTCACCCCGCGCTGAGGTGGGCACTGAGCTGATCCACCCTTCCCCCGTCCTGCTAGCCGGCGCGGCCGTGATCGCGCAGATCTTCTACCCCTTGGTGTACGGCGACGCCCGGGACGCGCTCACCATCGCGTCCGTCGGGCTCTTCTGCGCCGCGTCGATCGCGCATGCGGCGCTCACACGGGGTGCGCGGACCGCGCTGGTCCTGCTGGGGGTGTTCGCCGGCGGCGGTTTCCTCGTGGAGGTCCTCGGGTTGACGACCGGCTTCCCGTTCGGGGGTTACTCCTACGCCGAGAGCCTCGGCCCCGCGCTGTTCGGCGTACCGCTCGTCATCGGCCTGGCGTGGACGATGATGGCGTGGCCGAGTTGGATCGTGGCCAGGCAGCTGACGTCGAGGCGCTGGGTACGGATCGTAGTCGCCGCTTGGGGTTTGGCGTCCTGGGACCTGTTCCTGGACCCGCAGATGGTGAGCGAAGGCTACTGGCGCTGGGAGAATCCCGACCCCGGACTTCCCGGCGTGTACGGCGTGCCGCTGACCAATCATCTGGGCTGGCTCGTCGTCGCCGTGCTGCTCATGGCTGCCTTCGACCGACTGGGCGGCAGCAGGGACGTCCCACCCCACCTGGATGCGGTTCCCGTCGGGCTGTTCCTGTGGGTCTACTTCTCCAGCATCCTCGCCCACACGATCTTCTTCGGGCTTCCGTACGCGGCGCTTTGGGGGGCGGCCGGGATGGGTGTGGTGGCGCTGCCCCTGGCATCGCGGATGCCCGGTCGGCGCCGGCAGCGGACGTGAAGGCCCTGGCCTTCGCCGTCGTGTCGGCCGGGGTGGGCACCGTGCACGCCGTCATCAACAGCAGACTGCTGCGGGTCCCGCTGGCCACCGAGCCCATCAACCGAGTCGTGGCCGTGTTGCTGCCGGTCAGGAACGAGGAAGCCCAGGTCCGGCCATGCCTGACCCGTCTGCTGGACCAGAAACTGTTGCCACAGCTGAGGATTCTGGTGCTGGACGACTGCTCCACCGACCGGACCGCGGCCATCGTCGCCGATGTAGCCGCCACCGACGGGCGGGTCCATCTACTCCCCGGCTCGGAACCGCCACCGGGCTGGCTGGGCAAGCCGTATGCCTGCGCTCAGCTCGTCGAGGCCTGCCCTGACGCGGAAGTCCTCGTATTCGTCGACGCGGACGTGCTGCTCGGGCCGCTCGCCGTAGCCGGCGCGGTGGCCGGGATGGCGTCGCTCGGCGTGGACATGGTCAGCCCGTTTCCGCGGCAGCTGGCGGGCAGCTGGGCAGAGCGGCTCGTCCAACCGTTGCTGGCGTGGTCGTGGCTCACGTTCGTGCCGCTGCGGACCGCCGAGCGGTCGAGCCGGCCGTCCCTGGCGGTAGCGACAGGACAGTTCTTCGCCGTCAGCCGGGGTGCCTACGAGCGTTCCGGGGGACATGCATCGGTGCGTGGCGCCGTCGTGGAGGACCTCGCCCTGGCCCGGAACATCCGCCGCACGGGTGGGCGCACCACGGTCGTGGATGGGACGGCCCTGGCGCAGTGCCGGATGTACCGCGGCTGGGCCGAGCTCAGCCCCGGCTACACGAAGTCGCTGTGGAGCGCCTTCGGATCCCCGGCCGGTGCGGCCGCCGTTTTCGCGGCCCTTGCCTCCGTGTACGTGGTACCGGCGGTTGCAGCGATGAGCGGGTCGAGGCTTGGCCTGGCCGGCTATCTGCTGGGCGTATCCGGCCGAACAGTCAGCGCCCGACGGACCGGGGACCGGCTCTGGCCCGACGTCCTGCTGCATCCGATTTCGATGACGGTGGCCGGATATCTGACCGCTCGCTCGTGCTGGCTGCGCCGGCGGGGCGGGTTGGCGTGGAAAGGAAGGATGCTGTGAGCGCGCCGGCCTGAACAGCTCGACCAGGGCTCAGGCGAGGTAGGGCATGACGACGTGGCTGTACTCGGTCACCATGTCGCTGGACGGCTTCATCGCCGGACCAGGTGGTGACAGGTCCTGGTTGACCGAAGCAGTGAAGTCAAACCGCCCGGCAGTGCCTCGACGCGGGCCTGCTCGACGAGATCCTCGCGTGCATCGCTCCGGTCATGCTCGGCGACGGCGTGCGGCTCTTCGACCACCCGGGCGGCACCACCGTCAAACTCGAACGCCTCTCCCTGACCCACGCCCCGCCGGCGACGAACCTCCGGCTGCGCGTCGTCAGGTGAGCCGCCGTACCGCCAGGAGCACCTGGATGAGGCCGATACCTGCCAGGACCAGCCAGACGATCGCCGCGACCGTGGCAAGGAAGTCGGCCGACCCGGTGACCGCAGCGCTGGCGAGGGCCGTGACGGCGGCGAGGATGACCCGGGTCGGTCGCTCGAAGACCGTGACCACACCGATCTCCCGCATCCCGGCCGCCCCGGCCCGGGCGCGGACGTACTCCTGCAGCGCAGCCGCACCGCCGGCCACGACGCACAGCCAGCCCGGTGCCCCGAGCAGCCACAATGCGACGACGTACGCCGAATCCGCCAGCCGATCGGCGACGGAATCGAGCACGTAGCCGAGCCGGGTGTCCCGCCCGCGGACAACCGCGACCGCGCCGTCCAAGGAGTCGAGGAAACCCGACAGCACCGCGGTGAGCGACGCGGCAATCAGCAGGCCTGCAGTCCTCGGATGGGCCAGCAGAGGTACGGCGATCGCAGCGGCCAGTCCCGCTACGGTGACGGCGAGCGGCGGTACCCCGCCGCAGCGTCGCGCGACGGCGTACACAACGGAGAGCCAGCTGCGGGACATGGCCGACGCCCCTGGGTCGTAGCCGCCGTGCAGTTCGGCCCAGCGGCGGAAGTACGCGTCCCGGTCCAGCACCGGATCAGTCGGCGAAGACCCAGGTCACCTCGACGCCGACGCTCACCTGCTCGACCCCTGGTTCGACCTCCACGGAGTCGGATTTGAGCGACATCGCGTACATCGGCCGGATCGGCCCTCCGGCGGCGTTGGACTCGGTCACACTCGTGGCCCGGCCGAGCGGACGGCCGACCAGCTCGGCGAGTTGCTCGGCCCTGGCCCGCGCGTCGGCGACGGCGAGGACACGCGCCTGCCGCTGATGCTCGGCCCGGTCCCGCAGCTGGTAGTTGACACCGTGGACCCGGGCTCCGTCGCCGGCCTCGGCCACGCAGGCCGCAAGCAGCAGCCCCGCCCTGGCAGGGTCGGAGACGCGGGCGGTGAGCCGGAAGGTGCAGACGTAGGAGTTCACGCGGCCGGCATCGTCGGCCACGGTGTACGTCGAGGGTCCCTCGGTGCGCAGGTCCGTCTCGGTGGCGCCATTCGCGTGCAGCGCCGCCACCATCGACGTCAACGCCTGGGACGCGCCCGCCAATGCCTGCTCGACGGATTCCGCTCGCGTCTCCGTCCCGAGTTCGAGGACGGCGACGTCGGGCCGGGCCTCGACCCGCCCGACGCCTTGGACGGTGATTGCCTCAGACACTGACCCTCGATTGCAGGTTGGACCAGATCTCTCTGGTCGCGGTCGACCGATTCAAGGTGATGAAGTGGATGCCGGGCGCCGCCGCTGCCAGCAGCCGCTGGCACAGCTCGCTGGCCTGTTCGATACCCATGGCCCGGACGGCGGCTGGATCCTCGGCCACCGCCTCGAAACGCTGCCGCAGCTTCGGCGGGAACGGCGCCCCCGACAGTTGCGAGGAACGCTCGATCGTGCGCATGGTCGTGACCGGCATGATTCCGGGGATGATCGGGACATCGCAGCCGAGCGTCGTCACGCGGTCGCGCAGCCGCAGGTAGTCCTCGAGGGCGAAGAACATCTGGGTGATGGCGAAGTCCGCGCCGGCCTGGATCTTGCGCACCAGGTAGTGCGCGTCGGAGTCGAGGTCCGGCGAGCGCGGGTGCTTGTAGGGGAACGCGGCGACCCCCACGCAGAAGTCTCCGGAGGACTTTGCGAGGCGGACCAGGTCCTCGGCATAGGCGAGCCCGTCAGGGTGCTTGACCCATTCGGCGCCCGGATCCCCCGGCGGGTCCCCGCGGATCGTCAGCACGTTGCTCACGCCGGCCGCGGCGAATCTGCCGAGCACGTGGCGAAGCTCGGCACGGGAATGGTTGACCGCGGTGAGGTGCGCCATCGGCAGCATCGTGGTGTCGGTCGCGATCTGCTCGGTCACCCGGACGGTTCCCTCCCGGGTGGAGCCGCCGGCGCCGTACGTCACCGACACGAACGACGGCCGCAGCCGTTCCAGCTCCCGCAGCGCCTGCCACAACTGCCGTTCGGCGGCGGCGTCCTTGGGCGGGAAGAACTCGAAGGAGAAGCTCGGATCTGGCCCGCCGAGGCGGGCTGCGATGCTCCGAGTCATGCCACCAGGCTAGCCGGGGAACAACGCTGGGCGTGTCAACGGTGACCGACACGACGGCCGGCTAGGACGACCGGACGCCGATCCGCGGGCGGTTGACCGGTTTGCGGGTGAACGGCTTGGACAACACGAAGACCAGCATCTCGACACCCCAGAAGGCGAGCAGCCAGACAAGCACGACCACGCCTGGCAACGCCACAAACAGCAGGGAAGGCATGCCGACGAGCAGAAACAGCAAGAAGTCCACCGGTGTGATGCCGCTCAGACGGGAGTCGAGCCGGACGGCTGCCCACATCATCCAGCGGCGGATCACCGGGACGTCGAGTTCCCGCATGGCTCGTCGGAACAAGCCGTCGGCATCCGCGCGGGAGACGCCGGCCTCCTCCTGGCACAGGTAGTCGTGCAGGATCGCAGCCTTGGTGTACGCGCCGTACGGCGGAAGCAGCCAAACGAAAGGACGCGGGACGGAGGCGAAGTCAGTGCTCATGCCGGTGGGGACGACGAACGTCTCGCGCTTACCGACGTAGATGAGTTCTCGTTCCAGGATCCAGTACTTCCCGGTGTCGGCCTTGACCACCACGTCTCCCTGGAACGGCATCGTGTCCTCCTTGGCCTGTTCCGTGTGTCGTCACGAGGATGGCAGGAGCGCCCATGACGCGGCTGTGATACTGCGCGGGTGAATTTCTCGCCCCTGGATCGCGACGACCTGCGCGAGCGGATCGGCGTGGAGTTGACCGCGTTCCTGGCCGAGCGGGCCGCGGAGCTCGGGGAGATCTCAGCCGATCTGGATCCGGTCGCCAGCACGATCCGCGACTTCGTCCTGGACGGGGGCAAGCGGCTGCGCCCGGCGTTCGCGTACTGGGGCTGGCGGGGTGCCGGCGGCGCCGCGGCGTCCGACGAGGCCGTCGTGCGCGCCGTGGCGGCGCTGGAACTCGTGCACGCGTGTGCCCTCATGCACGACGACGTCATGGACGGCTCGGCCACCCGGCGCGGGGCGCCCTCCGTGCACGAACGGTTCGCCGACGTGCACCGTACGGCGGGCTTCGCCGGGTCACCGACCGGCTTCGGTCGCGCCGCGGCAATCCTGCTCGGCGACCTGACGCTCGTCTGGGCCGACGAGATGCTCGCCGCGTCCGGACTTCCGATCGAGGCCACGGTGCGGGCGCGGCCGGCCTACGACGCCATGCGTACCGAGGTGATGGCCGGGCAGTATCTCGATGTCCTCGCCCAGGCGCAGCCCTCGGTTAGCGCGGAGCGGGCTTTGCGGGTCGCGCGCTACAAGAGCGCGAAGTACACCGTCGAGCGCCCTCTGCACGTCGGTGGGCTGCTGCACGGCTGCTCCGTCGCCTTGCTGGACTGCTATTCCGCCTACGGCGTGCCGGTCGGTGAGGCGTTCCAGCTACGTGACGACCTGCTCGGTGTGTACGGCGACCCAGAGGTCACGGGCAAGCCGGCCGGCGATGACCTGCGGGAAGGCAAGCAGACGGTGCTCATCGCATTGACGCTGGAGCACGGCGCGCCGGCCGAGGTAGCCGCGGTGCAAGGTCTGCTGGGCGACCCGCTGCTCGACGCTGCCGGCGTACAGACGTTGCGGGAGGCGATCGAGAGCAGCGGCGCTCGTCGCCGGGTGGAAACGCTGATAACCGTGCGTCTCGAGCAGGGTGTGGCCGCGCTCGCACAGGGACAGGTGGAGCCCGATGCGGCCACCGCGCTGGCCGAGCTGGCCGAGATGTCGACCCTGCGCCGCGCCTGAGATGCGCAGGGTCGTCGGCCGGACCGATCACGTGGTCGTCGTCGGCGCAGGTCTGGCCGGCCTCTCGGCTGCCTTGCGACTCGCCGGGGCTGGACGTCAGGTGACCCTGCTCGAACGCGAGCACATCCCCGGCGGTCGGGCCGGCCGGGTGTCGATCGAGGGCTACGAGTTCGACACCGGACCCACTGTTCTGACGATGCCAGAATTGATCGAGGACGCGCTGGACTGCGTCGGCGAGCGGATGGCCGACTGGCTGGACCTGCGACCGGTGCGGCCGGCGTACCGGGGATTCTTCCCCGACGGGTCCACATTGGACGTTCACGCCGATGTCGAGGAGATGGCGGCTGAGGTCGAGCGGGTCGCCGGGGCGGCCGAGGCCGCGGGATACCGGCGGTTCGTGAGGTTCGTTTCCAAGCTCTACGCGGTCGAGATGCGCCATTTCGTCGACCGCAACATGGACTCGCCGTTGTCGTTGTCGCTGCCCGCGATCGCGCGACTGGTCGCTCTCGGTGGGGTACGGCGGCTCGCACCCAAGGTCGGGCAGTACCTGAAGGACCCGCGGCTGCGGCGGTTGTTCACGTTCCAGGCCATGTACGCCGGGCTGTCGCCGTACGACGCGCTCGCGCTGTACGCCGTCATCGCCTACATGGACTCCGTCGCGGGCGTGTTCGTCCCCGTCGGCGGCATGCACGCCGTACCGGCGGCGATGGCCGGTGCCGCGGTCAAGCACGGGGTCGACATCCGGTACGGCCGGGGAGCGGAGAGCGTTGTCCTACAAGGGAATCGCGCGACGGGCGTGGTCACCGCGGACGGGGAGCTGATGGCGGCCGACGCGGTCGTGCTCACCGTGGATCTCCCGGTGGCCTACCCCACGCTGCTGGATCGGCGACCGGCTCGGTCGCGGCGGTTTCGATACTCCCCCTCCTGCGTTCTGATCCAGGTGGGTTCGCGGGCGACGTACCGGCAGCTTGCCCACCACAACATCCACTTCGGCCGGTCATGGCGAGATGTCTTCGGCGATCTGATCGACCACGGCCGCCTGATGCAGGACCCGAGCCTGCTCGTGACGAACGCTACGTGCAGCGACCCGTCGCTCGCCCCTACCGGAAAGCACACGTACTACGTCCTCGCTCCCGCCCCGCATACCGGCTGGGACATCGACTGGGAGGCGATCGGGCCGCGGTATCGGGACGAGTTATTGTCCACAATGGACAGTCGGGGGTACGTCGGCTTCGAAGGGTCTGTCGAGGTCGAACGTGTCGTCACGCCTGCGGACTGGGAATCCATGGGCCTGGCCGCCGGCGCTCCGTTCTCCCTCGCCCACACGCCAGGCCAGACCGGGCCGTTCCGCCCGTCGAACATCGCACCCGGTCTCGACAACGTCGTGTTCGCCGGGTCGGCGACCCACCCAGGCGTCGGCGTACCGATGGTCCTGATCTCCGGCCGGCTGGCGGCCGAACGAGTCACCGGGCCAGATCCGACGTACAGATCGCGCGCGTGGCGACCGACCTGACGCTGGCGGCGTCCTACGACACATGCCGGCGGCTCAACGCCCGCCACGGCCGCAGCTACTACCTTGCGACGCTGCTGCTACCACCGCGCAAGCGCCCGGCCGTCCACGCGCTCTATGCATTCGCGCGGTACGCCGACGAGATCGTCGACGACGAGCGGACCGTCGATCGGGCGGCCGAACTCAGTGACTGGGGCACGCGCTTTCTGACCGACGTCAGGTCAGGAGCATCGACCGACCCGGTAGGTCGGGCAGTGGTCGACACGATCCGTCGGTGGGACATCCCGCCGTCCCTGTTCGAAGATTTTCTCGCCTCGATGCGGTTGGACCTGACCGTGACGAGCTATCCGACGTACCGGGATCTCGAGCGGTACATGTGGGGTTCGGCCGCCGTGATCGGTCTGCAGATGCTGCCGGTGCTGGAGCCGCTGGTCCCAGACGATGAGGCCGCGCCGTACGCGATCGCCCTGGGTCAGGCGTTTCAGCTGACGAACTTCCTGCGCGACATTCGCGAGGACCTGGGCCGCGGCCGGGTGTACCTGCCGCAAGAAGACCTGGCCGCGTACGGGGTCACGATTGACGAGCTAACCGCCTGCCGCCTCAGCGGAGCGATACGCCGCTTGCTGGCCTTCGAGATCGAGCGCACCCGCACGCTCTACCGCCGCGCCGAGCCCGGCATCGGACTGCTCCATCCGACCAGCCGGGTCTGCGTCCGGACCGCCCTTCGGCTCTACGAAGGCATCCTGGACGAGATAGAGCGAGCGGACTACGACGTCTTCCGGGCGCGAGCGACGGTCAGCCTGCCCCGCCGCCTGGCCGTTGTCGGGCCGGGGCTGGTGCGGGCCAGGCTGACCCGTCGCCGCGAGCTGCCTACAGCTGGTTGAGCGGCATCGCCAGGTCGAAGACCTGGACGGCGGCCGGGAACGCCCCTTCGTCCTCGGCGTTGCCCGAGAACAGGGTGATGTCATAGCTGCGGTAGCCGCCGTCGACCAGCAGCGTGGCGTAACCGAACAGCTCGACGGTCGAACCGTCGCGCACCTTGCTGTAGATGTCGAAACCGGCGCTCGGGCCCGCGTCAACGGTCAGCAGGCCGGTCGGAGCCAGCGTGCCGTTGTTGGCCGGGGACTGGATGGCCAGCTGGTTCAGGTTCGTGTCGAGGTCGTACAGCGTGGTGGCGGTATTGGGGTCGAGGTCGTTGTTGCTGTACGCCGCCCCGGTGAGACCGGCAGCGGCGGTGGTCGCCGGCGGGTAGGTCAGGATGAGGTCGACGGTCGTCACGCCGAGGTTGACGTCGTGGCGCAGGTTCTGCCCGGTGTCGCTGATGACCCGCAACCGGTCCGCCGCCGGGTTGAAGTCCACGCCGAAGCTGGTTCCCGCCAGGGCGACCGTCAGCTGGGACACCTTGGTGGCCGCCGCGTTGGTCTCGCTCAGCGTGTACACGCCGCCCGCGTTGCCGACGCCGTACAGCAGGTTGTTCTGTACCCGGTAGTCGATGCCGATTAGGCAGTGTCGCCCTGCAGGCCGCTGACGGCGCCGATCCGCTGGGTCCGCTGAGGGGCGTCTACGGCGAAACGGACGAGCCGCTGGTTGGTGGTGAGACCGACCGCCACGAGGTCCTGGCCGAAGAAGCCTTCAGTGCCGCTGTCGGTGGTCGGCTGGGCCGAGGCCATCGGCGCTACCACCAGGGCCGTGGCGCATGTCAGCGCCGCGGTGAAACCGAGGATTGCCTTGCGGTGCATGTGATACTCCCGTCGTTTCGCGCCATGACCGGCGCGTGAGGCGCCGATCTGGTTGTCGACGCACCCTGGTTACGCGGTGGCTACGCTCTGCGTTCACGACACGATCGACAAACCGCCCGGGTGGACATTTCCAGCGCGTTCGTCGAGGCTCGGCGCAGGGGTGAGGGATGAACCTGCGGACGCCACTGCTGGGCGCGCTCGCGCTGGCGGTCGTCATGACCGGGTTCGCCTCCGACGGCGTCTCCGCCGTCGAGGACCCGTACGCCGATCTCCGTGGCATCCTGCTCGACGGGCTCGAGCTGGAGCCGAGGGCGGTGCAGGTCGACGGGTTTCCGGGACTGCCGGCCTCCGGCCTTGCCTACCGCCTGGTCCCGATGACCGAGTCGAGCGTGCGGGCGCTCGCCGAAGACCACGCCGGTCGACCGGTCGAGCCGGGGCTCCTGGGTTCAGCTCAACCCCAAGGACGCGGTGAGTTTCGACGCCGGTGACGGCTGGTTCTCGGCGTCCCGAGAGCCGATGGAAGCCGTCGGGTACAACGCTGCCTCCGAGATTTGGATGTGGATCAGCAAGGACTCCTACGCAAGTGCAGCGTCTATCGACCCGCGCGCGGAGCCTCCGCGACCGGGGCCATGCCCGGCTGGGGTCGTCGTACCGGCGGACACCGTCACGGCATTCTTCGATCGGCTCGGCATTACCGTCCGACTGGAGCCGGACGTCGAATGCGCGGGGCCTGACATCTGGAGCAAGCTGGCGATCCTGGTGGACGGTCGACCGGTCACCGGGCTGCAAGCTAGTGCCATCGTGGACGCCAACGGCAGCGTGTCCTACGGCCACGGGCCGCTGGTCGGATTCGAGCCCCACGTCGAGGTGCCGTTGGCGCCGGTCGAGGAGGTGCTCCGGCGACTCGTGCACGGCCCAGGTGTCGTCTCCGGGTACTCCGGGTGCCCCGGCCCCTGCGAGCTGAGCACACGTGGCGCCGAAACCGGTCTTGCCGTCGCAACCGTCGGCGGCGTCGGCCAGTACGACCACCTCCCTGCAGGCGTCGTGTTCGAGGCGACCCGTCAGTACCTGCTGCCGGCGGTGCGCATCATCGGTGCTGGGTCGCCGGACCGACCGCTCGGATTCACCAGCGCGGTCCTGACGGTCTCCTCCTCGGTTCTGGTGGACGACCCCACCCAGTCCCCGGCCGCAGCGCAGGCCGATCGAACATCAGAGAGCGTCGGCCCGGCCTGTTCCGGCGAAGGAGCGCTCTACCTTGCTGTCTGCGTGTCGGCGACCGAGACCGCCCCCGGCGCTCCGGTGCTGTTCACGGTCGGCGGCGACCTGCTGCCCCTGATGGGATGCCATCCGGAGTTCACTCTGGACACCGGCGACGGCGCTCCGCTCAGGTCATTCGCGCCGCCGTGGGGAACGCAGCTGACGGGCCGAGTGGCGCACACCTACGACGATCCAGGGCAGTACACGGTCACCGTGCGGAGTGCGACCGGCTGCCCTGGGCCCCTCACCAGCGAGCCCGGAGACATCTTCGATGTCTACGACGTCAGCGAGACAATCGTGGTCACCGTGCGGCCCTGAC
>JACCXW010000382.1 GCA_013696785.1 Geodermatophilaceae bacterium
CAGCGGCGGGGCGGTCGCGGCTCGCGTCGACGCGGTCGTCGGCAGCCGATCGGCCGGGCGGGTGCGCGCTGGCGCTTCGGTCGGGTGCGGTCTGGTCGGTCCCGGCTCGAGCAGCCCCGTGCCGGACACGCGTTCTGGTCGTCGGGGAGATCGCGGCCGCTGCCCCCGTCGCTGGCGCTGGCGCTGGCGCTGGCGCTGGCGCTGGCGCTGGCGACGATACTGTCGTCAGAGGGCGCTCCGGCTGCCCATGCGCCGGCGACTCCGTCGATGATCGAGACGAGGGCGGTTCCTGTACCGGCCCCGGGAGCGTCTCCCGCAGCTGCCGAGAGGCGAGCGTGGACGCCCCGATCTCCTCCGGCTCTGGCTCGTCCTCCTGGGCACGACGGCGGTGCCGCCGCGGTCCGGACCCTCCCCCGTCCTCGACGGGCTCCGGCTCGGCCACCACGGCGTGCCGGGCGGTGGAGGACGATTCCATCTGATCCGGCTCGACGGGCAATTCGATCGCGGACGCCACACTCTCGTCACGGCGACGGCGTCCGCCGTGACCGACCGGCTCGATACCGGCCTCCCGCAGCACATCGGCCAAGGTTCGCGGCGGCGGACCCTGCCCGGCCGCCTCGGTCATACTCGCCCCTCCGCGGCGCGCAGCGCCCCGCCCCGCATCAGACGCCGTCGAGCCAGTCGAGCCGACGCAGGATGATCCCCTCGCGCAGTGCCCAGGGGCAGACCTCGACCGTGGCCAGACCAAGTGCCTCCATCGCCGCCTCGGCGACCACGGCGCCCGCGAGCAGCTGATGCGCCCTGGCCGGGCTGACCCCTTCAAGTTCGGCCAGGTCGGACGCGGCGATCCGTGAGATGAACCCGATGACCTGGCGCAACCCGGGCAACCCGAGGTGTCGGGGTACCCGCATCCCCTCCTTCGACGGAGCGGCTCCGGTCAGCCGGGCAAGTGAACGGAGCGTCTTCGACGTCGCCACCGCGCGGTCGGGGACACCGGCGGCGAGCAGTTCGTGCGATACCGCGGACAGCTGCTCCCCGACGTAGGACCGCAACGCCTGGACGTCAGTGCGACCGGGTGGATCCTCGCGGAAGTGCTCCCGTGTCAACCGGCCGGCGCCGAGCGGAACGGAGATCGCCACGTCGGGGACCTCATCGATGCCGCTTGCCAACTCCAGCGAACCACCGCCGATGTCGACGACGACGAGGCGACCCGCACTCCAGCCGAACCAGCGCCGTACCGCCAGGAAGGTGAGGCTCGCCTCGTCACGACCAGCAAGGACCTGCAGGTCGACGCCGGCTTCGTCGCGGACCCGATCGAGGACAGCCGCGGCGTTCTTCGCCTCCCTGACCGCCGACGTGGCGAACGCAAGCAGGTCGTCGCAACCGAGATTCCTGGCGGACTGCCGCGCCGCGGCGACCGCCGCCACGAGCGCGTTCGCGCCTGCCCGCGACAACTTGCCCGAGCCGTCGACGTGTTCGGCCAGCCGCAGCACGGTCTTCTCCGAGTGCGTCGGAAACGGATGACCGCCGCGGTGGGCGTCGACGACGAGCAGATGCACGGTGTTCGAACCGACGTCCAGCACACCGAGGCGCATTCAGTCACGCTAACTCACGGGCCTACGCTGGCCGGCATGCCGAAACGGCCGCGGCCTGAGATCCCCCTCGACTTTCCACGGGAGTGGGTGGACTTCACCGATCCGGACGACGCCGAGCACGTCATCCGGGTGGATCTGACCTGGCTGTGTTCCCGCTGGACATGCATCTTCGGGGCCGGCTGTCACGGCATTCTCCGCAACCGGCCCGATGACGGCTGCTGCACTCACGGGGCGTTCTTCACGGACACGGCCGACTCGAAACGGGTGCGCAGGACGATGCGCGAGCTGACCCCCGAGAACTGGCAGTTCCATGCCGCGGGCCAACGGTCGTGGACCGAGCGCGACTCCGTCGGCGACGAGCACGACCGCAAGCGCACCCGCGTCGTCGAGGGAGCGTGCATCTTCCTCAACCGGCCAGGGTTCGCCGGTGGGGAGGGTTGCGCCCTGCACGCCCTGGCGCTGCGAACGGAGCGGCATCCGCTGCAGACAAAGCCTGATGTCTGCTGGCAGCTACCGGTACGCCGGGAGCAGGAGTGGGTCACCCGTGCCGACGAAACCCGGATCCTGATCAGCACGATCACCGAATTCGACCGGCGCGGCTGGGGCTCCGGCGGTCACGACCTGCACTGGTGGTGCAGCACGTCGCCAGAAGCCCACGTGGGCAGCGATGCGCTCTACGTCAGCTACGGCCCCGAGCTCGTCGCGCTCATCGGGCAGCCGGCGTACGACGTCCTTGCCCGACTCTGCGCGGAGCGAATAGACCACGGCCTGATCGCTCCTCACCCCGCGGGCGCGACCTGACCCACCGGTCAGCGGTCGCCGGACTTGCTGACCGACGTGCGGCTTCCCGCCCCGCCTTGCCGGCCACGGCCGGAGACCTTCGAGCCTCCCCTGCCGCCGCCTTGAACCTGGCGCAACGCCTCGGCCCGGGCCTCTCGCTCGGCCGCGACCCGGGCCAGTGCCTGCTTCGCCGCCTCCATGTCGGCTGCGTGCTCCGTCTCGGTCCGCTCCGCCTCGGTCTGCTTCGCGGGTGTGCTGGCCTTTTTCTTCGGGCTGGGCATGACCCGGATTCTGTCACCCGCGCGCTGTGTCGGCACGACGCCGTCGATCAGTTCAGGATCGGGTTGAGCAGGTAGAACGACGCCGCGGCCATGAGGCCGGCCATCGGGATGGTCAGTACCCAGGCCACCAAGATGTTGCCCGCGACTCCCCAGCGCACCGCCGAACGCCGCCTCGTGGCGCCTACCCCCAGGATCGAGGAGGTGATCGTCTGGGTGGTCGAGATCGGGGCGGCGAAGATGAAGGCCGTCGTGTAGAGCACGCTGGCCGCGGTCGCCTCGGCGGCGAAGCCGCGCGGCGGGTCGAGGGCGATGATCCGACGTCCCAGCGTGCGCATGATTCGCCATCCGCCGGCGTAGGTTCCGGCGCTGAGCGCGCCGGCTGCCAGCAGGATCACCCACCAGGGAACGTTGAATCCGGTCTGGTAGCCGCCGATGATCAGCGCCAGGACGATCACGCCCATCGTCTTCTGCGCGTCCTGCAGCCCGTGCCCGAGCGCCATGGCGGCCGCCGACACGATCTGCGCACGCCGGAAGCCGCGCATCGCCTTGTGCTGGTTGGCCCCCCGAAAGGCCCAGAGCAGGCCGTACATCAGCAGCCCTGCGAGGGTGAACCCGACGATCGGAGACACGACCATCGGGATGACCACCTTGTCGAGGACTCCCGCCCACTTCACGGTCTCCGACGCGGCGAGCGCGGCGCCGACCAGCCCGCCGATGAGCGCGTGCGAGGACGAGGACGGGAGGCCGTAGTACCAGGTGACGAGGTTCCAGATGATCGCGCCGACGAGGGCGGCGAAGATGACGAGCAGGCCGCGGGGCGGTTCGATGATGCCCGACCCGACCGTGGAGGCGACCTTGGTGCCGAGGAAGGCGCCGACCAGGTTGAACACAGCCGCCATGCCCAGTGCTGCGCGCGGCGTCAGCGCTCGCGTCGACACCGACGTGGCGATGGCATTGGCTGCGTCGTGGAAGCCGTTGGTGTAGTCGAAGGCCAACGCAATGGCGATGACCGTGATGATCGCGGCCAACTCCATGTCAGCCTTCCCCGACGGCTATCAGGGCGCGCGGCACGGGGGACATTAAACAGGGCAGGGCGGCCAGGCATCCTGCAGGTGGCCAGATGTCGACGTGACCCTCCCGAGGCTCTACGTTGAACCCGCTGCTTCAGCCTTCTTCATAATTCTGGAGGACCCATGACCGACGTACGACGACGTACCTTCCTCAAGGGAGCAGCGGCCGCCACCGGTGCCACTCTCGCGGCCGGGCCGTTCCAGGGCTTCTTCGCCGCCGCCTCCGCCTCGCCGCCCGCCGCGGATGGCCCCTTCCCGGGATATGGTCCGCTCTCGCCCAGGCCGGACCTGCGCGACGGCGTCGTGCGGCTGCGACTCCCTCGCGGCTTCCGCTATCGCTCCTTCGACCCGACCGGAGCGTTGCTCACCGACGGAACCGTCATCCCCGGCCGGCACGACGGCATGGCCGCGTTCTCCGGTCCCGGCGACCTGTACACCCTGATCCGCAACCACGAGGTGAACGGGCCGGTCGGGGCGTTCGGCGACCCCGGGACGGCGTACGACCCCAAGACCGGTGGCGGTACGACGACGGTCGAGGTCGACGGGTTCGGCAACGTCTCGCGCAGCTTCGTCAGCCTCAACGGCACCCAGATGAACTGCTCCGGCGGTCCGATGCCCTGGGGCGCCTGGATCACCTGCGAGGAGACGGTCAACGGCAACGACGTCGGCCCGGACTTCACCGGCCAGTCGAACGTCGGACTGAAGAAGCACGGCTACATCTTCGAGGTCCCGGTCGGCTCGACGGCCGCCGCAACCCCGATCCGTTCCGCGGGCCGGTTCGCGCACGAGTCGGTGGCCTGGGACGCGGGCACCCAGGCGCTGTACATGAGCGAGGACAACTTCGCGTTCCCCTCCGGCTTCTACCGGTACCTGCCTCCCGCGGATCCGATGGTGGTGGGCCGGCTGCTCGACGGCGGGCAACTGCAGATGCTCGCGGTGACGAACGAGACGAATGCCGACCTCGCCGGGGTCGTCGAGCCCGCGCCCGCGGTGGGCGCTCGCTTCCCTGTCCGGTGGGTCACCCTCCCCGACCCGAACCCGAAGTTCCGCGGCACGCCGGTGAACGACGTCGCCCTCCAGGCGGTCGGCCTGCAGGGATTCTCCCAAGGCGCTGCGAAGTTCTCCCGGCTGGAAGGGACGATCGCAGACCGCGGCCGGATCTACTTCACGTCCACCCAGGGCGGCACCCCACCGGCCGGCGAGCCACTGCCGTCGGGCGGGTACGGCAAGGGCCGCGGGCAGATCTGGGCGTACGACACACGTGGCTTCTTGGAACTCCTCTACGAATCGCCGTCGAAGGAGGTGCTCGACTTCCCCGACAACGTCACCACCAGCCAGAGCGGCTCGCTCGTCATCTGCGAGGACGGCGGCGAGGGCAACTTCCTGCGCGGGCTCACCCGGGACGGCACCCTGTTCGACTTCGCGCAGAACGCGATCGCCGGGCAGGAGAATGACGAGTTCGCCGGGTCCACCTTCAGCCCCGATTTCCGCACGCTGTTCGTCAACATCCAGTCCGGAAACGGTCTGAGCTTCGCGATCTGGGGACCGTGGGACATCGGCGGCTTCCGCTGACCGTCCTCCCCAACCGGTTGGAGGGGGATCAGTCGAGGAGCAGTACGACGGAGACCACGACCCCGACGACCACGATGGTGATGCGGTAGGCCGCCGGCGGAAGCCGGCGGCCGATCCGCGGGCCGAACTGGCCGCCGGTCGCCGCTCCGACCGCGATGACCAGCGCCGCCAGCCACGCCACGTCGGTCGCCAGGACGAACACGACGGCCGCGGACAGGTTGGCCAGGCCCGCAAGCACGTTCTTGGCCGCGTTCAGCCGCGGTATCGCCTCGTCGACGAATACGCCCAACACACCGACGAGGATCACCCCCTGCGCCGCGCCGAAATATCCGCCGTACACGCCGGTGAGCAGGACGGCCGTCCACAGCAGGACGGCACCGTGCCCGATCGGATGGCCCCGGCGCCTGACCGCGGCAGTGATCCGAGGTTGTACGGCAACGAGCGCACAGGCCAGCAGGATGAGTACCGGCACGACCCCGTCGAAGACCGATTCCGGCAGCAGCAGGAGCAGCACGGCGCCGATGGTGCCTCCGAGCAGGGAGCCGACGGCCAGCCTGATCAGGCGCGGGCGCTGACCCCGCAATTCCTGCCGCGACACTGTGAGGCCGCTGAAGGACCCAGGCAGTACGCCGACGTTGTTCGTCACGTTCGCGAGCAACGGCGGGTAGCCCAGTGCCAGCAATGTCGGAAACGTGACCAGCGAGCCGGACCCGACCACCGTGTTCATCGTCCCTGCGGCCAGTCCGGCTACGAACAGCACCAGGACTTCGCCGACGGACACGACGGTTGACTCTAGGGGGCGTCCGAACTCCGACCGCTTCGGCGGTTGGCGCTTATTGACAAAAGAAACTGTCCATTGGAAGGGTGGACGCCATGTCGGCAACCGCGCTGCGCCTGGTCGAGGATCCCGGCTCGGTGCGCGTCGCTCTCACCCCGCTTCGGCGGCAGTTGCTGGACCGGCTCCGCGAGCCGGCCTCAGCCACCGGATTGGCCGTACAGCTGGGCTTGTCCCGCCAGAAGGTGAACTACCACATGCGCGTGCTGGAGGATGCGGGCCTGCTGGAGCTCGTCGAGCAGCGTCAGCGGCGGGGTTGCGTCGAACGGGTGTTCCGGGCGAATGCGGCGGCGTACATCGTCGATCCGGGCGTGATCGGGCGGCCCTCCGTGGCCACGCGGGACAGGTACGCGGCCGAGCACCTGGTCTCGGTGTCCGGTCAGACCGTGCGGGACGTCAGCCGGATGCAGGCTGCGGCCGACGTCGAAGGTCGGCGCCTGCTCACGTTCACGATCGAGGCCGAGGTCCGCTTCGCCCAGCCCTCCGACGTTCACCGCTTCACCGACGCACTCGCCAAGGCGGTGGCCGCTACCGCCGCCGAGTTCGCCGCACCGCGACGCGGCCGCCGCTATCGCGTCGTCGTCGGTGGGCATCCCGCCCCCGCAACCGCATCGAAAGGGACGACCCGATGACCGATACCAACAACGCTCCCGTGACGATCGAGGTCACGATCGCCGCCCCGGTGGAAACGGTATGGCAGTCCCTGCGCGACCCGGCCTGGATCAGGCGCTGGCACGGGTGGCACTTCGACGGCCTGGACGAGGAGGTCGAGTACATCTACGGCTCCAAGGCGACCGAGAGTACCGAGCCCTACGTCCTCGATGTCGACGGCGGGGATCGGTTCGTGCTCTCGGAGCAGGCCGGCGGCACCCGTGTCCGGATCACGCGGGCGGCACCGGGCGGGAATCCCGAATGGGACGCGTACTACGACGACATCACCGAGGGCTGGACGTCTTTCCTGCAACAGCTGCGGTTCGCGCTGGAGCGTCAACCCGGTCGCGAGCGCCGTACCCTCTTCCTCTCCGCTGACGGTGCCGGGCCCGGCAAGGCGTCCTTCGATCTCGACACGCCGGTCCCAGGCGAGCGCTACGACGTCGGTGGCCAAGGCGGCCCGGTGGACTCCGGTGAGGTGTGGTTCGTCTCGGCGCATCAACTCGGGCTGACCCTCGACGACCTCGGGCCCGGGCTCGTCGTGTCGGGGGCCAAGCCGGTCAGCCCCACCAGCCCGGACGGCGGCGCGATGGCGATCGTGAGCACCTACGGCTTGGACGACCGCGCCTTCTCCGCGGTGCGCGACCGGTGGTCGCGGTGGTGGAGCAGCACGTACCCCGGAGCTGCCGACCCCGTCGAGTAGCTGATCTCGCGCCGCTATCCGCGCCGATCATGAAGATCCGGGGTCCGATTTGCCGGGACTCTCCCGATCGATCGTGCCCGAAAGGTCATGATCACGAGGAAGGGTTGGCGTCAGCGGGTGGTGGGAGCGTCGAGGAGACCGGTACAGCCACCTAGGTCTGCGAACGCGGATTGCTTCGCCGCCGTCTCCGCCCCGGAAACCGGCTGTGGCCGGCCCGCCGCGTCGATGAGGGCGGGGGTGAATTCGGCGCCGACCACCACCCCGTTCTCCACGGTCAACGTGAGGACGCCGGTGTCGTCCGAGCTGGCGCGGGAGCGCCACCAGACGAAGTTGCCGAGGCCGTAGGCGACGTACGCAGAACTGCCGGGCGCATCGAGATAGCCGGCTCCTAGCAGCAGGTGGGCATGCGTCCCCACGATGGCGTCCGCTCCCGCCGCCGCCAGGTCGGTGGCCAGTGACGCCATCTCCTCGGTCGGGCACGGATCGCCCTCGATCCCCCAGTGCACGTAGACGATGACAACATCGCCTGCCGCCGTCGCGGCAGCCACCCCGTCGACGAGCCGGCCCCGGTCAGCGGTCGAGGCGATGCCCGGCGAGTTGTCGGTCGCGGTCCAGGCGGCGTACGTCCGGTCCTGCACCTGGCTGATTCCGAAGAAGGAGATTCCGGTGCCGCGCACCTCGGTCCGATACGGGGCGTACGCCGACGCCGCATCGGCTCCGACACCGACGATCGGCAGTCCGCCCTGTGCGATCACCGCGAGGGTGTCCTCGAGCCCAGTCGGGCCGTAGTCCACCGCATGGTTGTTGGCCAGCGACGCGACATCGACCCCCGCCGCGGCGAGGGCGTCCAAGGCGGTCGGCGGAGCCCGGAAATGAAACTCCTTCGGCTCCTCCGCCCCGCGCACGGTGATCGCCGTCTCGAGGTTGACCATCGCGATGTCGGCCGCGGACAGCGTGTCGGCGATCGGCCCGAACGCGCCGGCCGGGTCCAGCAGGAGCGTCTCGGTGCGGCCGGTGAAGTGAACGTCGCCGGCGAAGGCCAACGTGACACCGGGCGGCGGAGTCGGAGTCGGAGTCGGGGTCGGGGTCGGACTGACCGATGTCGAGTCCGCCGACATCGACGTGCTCGGTCGGTTCTTCTCATCCGCGTCCGTGGTTGCGGTCGGATCCGGCTGGACGAGCGCCATCACCAGAGTGACGATCGCGGCAACCACGGCCACGCCGGCGGCAGCAGCCCCGGCACCCCAGAGTGACCGTCCGCCAGAGTGCCGACCCACACCCTCAGCGTAGGGGTGCCGCTACCGGCGGTGCCGGGCCCGCTCGGGTGGTCACGGTCGGTTCCACGATGCACCGCCGGGGTCGATCAACTTCGACGACCTCACGGGTTGGCGGCGCTACTCCCCCACGTCGTTCGACGCTCAGTCCAAGGTCGCCAACGTCCTGTTCGCGCAGTACAGCCAGAACTCGACCGTCGGCTCCGGGCCGACGGAATCGGCGAAAAGTGAGGGGGCATCCCACCCGCGTCCAACCCGTGGACTCCGCGACCGACCCGCGGACCGCGGCTCGGCTGTGGCAGCTGTCCGAGGAGCTGACCGGCGTACGGTGCGACCTGTCCGTGGCCTGAACTCAGGCCGGCGAGGGCCGCCCCGCAAGATCGGCGAACGGCAGTGGACAACCGAACGGCAGTGGACAACACGGACTCGCCGCACAGGTCACCAGGTCGTCGCAGCCTGCGTCCATCGCGGCAACCAACGTCTCGCGGATGACCGACAGGTCGGCGATCTTCGCGTCGACCTCGGCGAGCTTGGCAGCGGCTCGCACCTGCAGCCCGGCGTCGGGCTTTCGGCCGTGCCGATGCCGGCCGGTGTCCAGCAGTTCGGCAACCTCGCGCAGGGTGAAACCGAGCCGCTGAGCGGCCTTGATCACCCGGAGTACGACGACCGCCTCGGGCGGGTACAACCGGTGCCCGCCCGGGCTGCGCAGCGGCTTCGCGAGCAGGCCGCGGCGCTCGTAGTAGCGCAGTGTCTGTGGATTCACCCCGCCGGCAGCGGCAAGTTCCCCGCTGCGCAGGCCGCTCACGCCGTCACCGCGAGCGCCCTGGCTGCGATGGCGTCGAGTACGTCGATCCGCTCCGCAGGTACCTCCACGTCCAAGTGGAGCCGGTCGCCGTCCACCCGCTCGATGGCGAAGGCGAAGAACGAGCAGCACTCTGTCTCGCGCGCCACGAGATCCCGCAGCCCGGCCTCCATCACTGCGGTCGCGCCGCCGAGCAGCAATCGGAGCCGGGTTGGCGCCACCCGGTCCATCCCGCTCAAGGCCGTCGCGAACAGCTCGTCGAACTCGGCGGCCCGTAGCGGCTGCTCGGCAGTCGGCAACGCGCACGCTTCCGGCGGCACCCAGGTCATGAAGTCATCCCATCCGTAACCGCCCGCCGGATGCGAGCCGCTGCTCCCATGATGAACCCGTACCCAGGTACCGGTTGCAAGTCACCAGCCGCGCAGGTCCACCGGCCAGCGGTCGATCACCGTGTCACCGTCGATGACGTACATGGCCTCGTGCAACGCGACGGTCGGGTCCACATGGGCAGGCAGCACCCGGATCCGGTCCCCGACATGCACCGGCTCATCCGGCGCGAACGTCGTGTGCTCGTCCGAGCAGAACCACACCGTCGCTCCGGGAATGGTCGGACTGCCGTGGTCCATACCCAGGGATTTCAGACCGACGTCGGCCACC
>JACCXW010000393.1 GCA_013696785.1 Geodermatophilaceae bacterium
GGTATCCGGCATGACGTGCGGGCATTGCGCAGACTCGATCTCTGAGGAGGTAGGCGATGTGGCTGGTGTCATGGCTGTCGACGTCGATCTCGCCGCCGCCCGCATGGTCGTCCGCAGCCACGGGGTGTCCGACTACGCCGTACTGGCGGCGGTGACGGAGGCCGGGTACACCGCGACCCGCTCATGACAACTGCTCCGCTGACATCCGCCGCCGAGCTGCTCATCACCGGGATGACGTGCGCCTCTTGCGCCAACCGGATCGAGCGGAAGCTCAACAAACTCGACGGAGTACAGGCCTCGGTCAACTACGCGACCGAGAAGGCGGCTGTCACCTACGACCCCCAACAGGTGTCGACGACGCAACTGCTCGACACGGTGGCCGCGGCCGGCTATTCCGCGGTCCTCCCACCGGCGACGACAGAGATCGAGCCATCGGCGCGCGCGAACGACCCGAGCGCCCCGCTAACCGGCGCCACGGCTCCACGACGATGGACACTCTCATCTCCATCGGCGTCGGCGCCGCGTACCTGTGGTCCCTGTACGCGCTGTTCCTGGGCGATGCCGGCATGCCCGGCATGGAAATGGAATTCAGCTTCCTGCCTGAGCGCGGCGAGGGAACGAGCGAGATCTACCTCGAGATCGCCGCCGCCCTGACGACGTTCATCCTGGCCGACCGGTACGCCGAGGCCCGGGCCAAGCGCCGTTCCGGAGCCGCCCTGCGGGCTCTCATGCACCTCGGCGCGAAGGACGTCGTCGTAGTCGTCGACGGTGTGGAACGGCGAATCCCGGTATCCCAACTCCAGGCCGACGACGTCTTCATGGTTCGGCCCGGCGAGAAGATCGCCACTGACGGCGTCGTCGTCGAGGGTTCCTCCGCCGTGGACGTGTCACTGCTCACCGGCGAGAGCGTCCCGGTCGAGGGTGTCGGCGGGGGATCCGGTCACCGGCGCCACCATCAACGTCGGCGGGCGGCTGGTGGTGCGGGCGACCCGGGTCGGAGCGGACACCCAGCTGGCGCAGATGGCACGGCTCGTCGAGCAGGCGCAGTCCGGCAAGGCGCAGGTGCAGCAGCTGGCCGATCGCGTGAGTTCGGTCTTCGTTCCCGCGGTGCTGCTCATCTCGATGGGCACGCTGGTCGGATGGCTGCTCGACACGGGTGACATCGCGGCGTCCTTCACCGCCGCAGTCGCCGTCCTGATCATCGCTTGCCCCTGCGCCCTGGGGCTGGCCACGCCCACCGCCCTGATGGTCGGTACCGGTCGCGGCGCCCAGCTGGGAATCCTGATCAAGGGCCCAGAGGTGCTGGAATCGACGCGCGTGGTGGACACGATCGTGCTCGACAAGACAGGCACCGTCACCCACGGCCGGATGTCGCTCGTGCGGAGCGACGGCGACCCCGACGCGTTGCGCCGCGCCGGTGCGTTGGAGGCCGCGTCCGAGCACCCGATCGCCCGGGCCGTCGTCACGGCCGCAGCCGAGCAGGGCCCGTTGCCAGCGGTCACCGGCTGTGCCAATCGCGAGGGTCTCGGCGTGGTCGGGGTGGTCGAAGGGCGCGAGGTCCGCGTCGGCAAGCCGGCCCTTTTCGAGGACTGGAAGACCACCGAGGAGTACGACGCCGTACGCCGGGCCGCCGAGGTCGCTGGACGTACGGCAGTTCTCGTGGGCTGGGGGGGCGCGGTCCGCGCCGTCCTTACCGTCGCGGACACCGTGAAGCCGACGAGCGCCGAGGCGGTACGCCGGCTGCGCGCGTTGGGGCTTCGGCCGGTCCTGCTCACGGGCGACAACGCCGGTGCTGCCACCGCCGTCGCTGCGGAGGTCGGCATCGACGAGGTGATTGCCGACGTGACGCCGCAGGGCAAGGTCGACGCTGTCCGCGATCTGCAGGCCGGCGGTGCTGTCGTCGCCATGGTCGGTGACGGCGTGAACGACGCTGCTGCCCTGGCGCAGGCGGATCTGGGTCTGGCGATGGGAACGGGCACCGACGTCGCGATCGAAGCCAGCGACCTGACCGTCGTCCGGGCCGATCTGAACGCCGCGGTCGACGCCATCCGGCTCGCGCGGCGGACCCTGGGCACCATCAAGGGCAACCTGTTCTGGGCGTTCGCCTACAACGTCGTCCTGATCCCGGTTGCGGCGATCGGGTTGCTCAACCCGCTGCTGGCCGGGGCGGCGATGGCGCTGTCCTCGGTTTTCGTGGTGACCAAC
>JACCXW010000451.1 GCA_013696785.1 Geodermatophilaceae bacterium
GCGATCTCCCTTCGATCGCTTCGTACCGTCTGATGAGGCGGACGAGCCGGCCGTCGAGTCGACCGATGGTAGCGACGAGTTCCACGAGCCGGCCCGCTGTCCATACTGTCTGGGCATGCGTACACGAACCAAGGACATGTGGTGGGGCACCGCGATCGAGGCGCCCGATCCCAGCGCCCTCGCGGCGTTCTACTCCCAGCTGCTGGACTGGCCGATCGTGCACGAGGAGCCGGGCACGGCAATTGTCGCGCCACAGGGCTCGCTCTACAACGTCTTCCAGCAGGCCGAGGGGTACCTGCCGCCGGCGTGGCCTCCCGTCGATGGACAGCAGCGCACGATGATGCACTTCGACTTCCAAGTGGGAGATCTCGACTCTGCCGTTGCGGAGGCCGTCGCGCTCGGCGCCACGGTCGCGGACTTCCAGCCCCAGGACAACGTGCGGGTCCTTCTGGATCCGGCCGGGCATCCGTTCTGTCTGTGCCGCGACGACGAGGAGTAGTCGCTCGCCCAACACGATCGTGAGGCTGGATGGCACGGATTCGCGCGCACTCCAGCCTCACGATCATGCAGTCGTCAGCCGGCCATCGGCGCCCCGGTCTCCAGCAGCGACTTGAGATCGCTGAGGATCCATGGGTAGCCGCCGCCGGCCCCTTCGGACTCCAGCGAGCCGCTGATGATGGCGGCCAGCCTCGGCGCACCGTCGAGTTCGTGGACGACCGTCAACGCGGTGACGCCGCCCGCACCCGGCACGATCTCGTGGGTGACCCGGGTGAATCCCTCGGCCGCGATATCGGGGTCCATCAACATGCGAAACGTCGTGACGAGCCGCCGTGGCGGATCGGCCTCTAGGACCTCGCCATCGATGACGATGTCGGGGACGGGATTGCCGCCCGCGGCGGCGGCGGCCTTGAACTCCTCGGATGCGCGCCCCACGTAAGCCCCACCTGGGCGCAGGTCGTAGTCGACCAGGCCGCCGTACCCGTACCGCGCGGTCCATTCCGGCTTCGTGATGGCCTCCCAGATCGCTTCGGGAGTAGCCCTGATGTACACCCGGTACACCTGGGTGGTCGTCAGCTGTGTGCTTGTCGTCATGGTCATGCCTGCTTCTCCAGTTCGGACTTGAGGTCGGCGAGCGCCGACACCTGGCGTTCGGTGTACTTGTCGATCCACCGGTCGTAGATCAGTCGGATCGGCACGGGGTTGAGAAAGTGCAACTTCTCCCGACCGGACCGGCGGGTGACGACGAGATCGGCGTCCGCCAGCACCCGCAGGTGCTTCATGACACCGAAGCGCGTCATCTCCAGCTCGGATTCGAGCTCGCTCAGCGTGCGGCCGTCACGCGCGAAGAGCCGGTCGAGCAGGAAGCGCCGGGTCGGGTCGGCAAGAGCCTTGAACACCCGATCGTCGTCAATCACGGCTTCGAAAATAGGTGACCAAATGGTCACATGTCAAGCCCGGGTGGGATGTTATCGGTTCTCGGCAGCCTGCCCATCCCGGCTAGCATCGGATGCGCCGATCTACTGAACCAAGGAGCGTTCCGTTGTCCCGACCCCCGTCGCCCGCCGTGCTGTCCGCCGTCCTCGTGCCGGCCGGTACGACGGCCCGCGACGCGCTAGGCGATGCGGGCTCCGGACCCGACCGGGCGGTGGTTGTCCGCGATTCCGGCGGCCGGCTTCGGGACCTGGACTGGGCGCCGGACCTGGATGAGGACGTCGTACCGGTGCCGATGTCGTCGGAGGACGGACGGGCGGTGCTGCGGCATTCGACTGCGCACGTCCTGGCGCAGGCGGTACAGGCCCTTTTCCCGGGAACCCAGCTGGGGATCGGCCCACCGATCGACAACGGCTTCTACTACGACTTCGCGCCGGCGCAGCCCTTCACCCCCGAGGATCTCGATGCCATCGAGAAGCGGATGCAGCAGATCGTCAAGGCCTCCCAGCGGTTCAGCCGTCGGGACATCAGCGATTCCGACGCGCGTTCCGAACTGGCGCACGAGAAATTCAAGCTGGAACTGATCGAGCTCAAGGGAAACCCCGATGTCGCGGAGGGTGCCGCGGTCGAGGTTGGCGCCGGTCAGCTGAGCATGTACGACAACATCGACGCGCGCAGCGGCGAACGGGTGTGGACCGACCTGTGCCGCGGGCCGCATCTGCCCACCACCCGGGACATCCCGGCGTTCAAGCTCATGCGCAGCGCGGCGGCGTACTGGCGGGGGAATGAGAAGAACCCGCAGCTGCAACGGATCTACGGCACCGCCTGGGAGTCACGGGATGCCTTGAAGGAGCATCTGCGGCTGCTGGAAGAGGCGGGCAAACGCGACCACCGCAAGCTGGGCGCGGAGCTGGACCTGTTCAGTTTCCCGGACGAGATCGGCTCGGGGCTGGCCGTGTTCCACCCCAAGGGCGGCATCATCCGGCACGAGATGGAGGACTACTCTCGGCGGCGGCACCTGGAGGCCGGGTACGAGTTCGTCAACAGCCCGCACATCACCAAGGCAGCGCTGTTCGAGACCTCCGGGCACCTGGGCTGGTACGCCGAGGGCATGTTCCCCCCGATGAAGATGGAGGGGGCCGACTACTACCTCAAGCCGATGAACTGTCCCTTCCACATCCTGATCTTCCAGGCGCGAGGGCGGTCCTATCGCGAGCTGCCGTTGCGGCTGTTCGAATTCGGAACCGTCTACCGATATGAGAAGTCCGGGGTCGTGCACGGCCTCACCCGGGTCCGCGGCCTGACCATGGACGACGCGCACATCTTCTGCACCAAGGAGCAACTCGCCGATCAGCTCGGTGAGCTGCTCGACTTCGTCCTCGACCTGCTCCGCGACTACGGCCTGAGTGACTTCTACCTCGAGCTGTCCACCCGCGACGACTCGCCGAAATTCATCGGCGACCCGCAGGAGTGGGAGGAGGCGACAGAGGCACTGGCCAAGGCCGCGGAGAAATCGGGGCTCGAGTTGGTTCCCGATCCCGGCGGGGCCGCGTTCTACGGGCCGAAGATCTCCGTACAGGCACGGGACGCGATCGGCCGCACCTGGCAGATGTCGACCATCCAGGTCGACCCCCACCTACCGCAGCGTTTCGGCCTGGAGTTCCAGGCGGCCGACGGCACCCGGCAGCAGCCGATCATGATTCACCGGGCGCTGTTCGGGTCCATCGAGCGATTCTTCGGCGTCCTCACCGAGCACTACGCCGGGGCGTTCCCGGCCTGGCTCTCCCCGGTCCATGTCATCTGCATCCCGGTGACCGACGAGCAGGTGCCGCACCTGGGGAGGGTCGCCGAGCTGCTGCGCGCCTGCGACGTACGGGTCGAGGTGGACGACTCGTCCGACCGGATGCAGAAGAAGATCCGCACGGCCAGCAAGCAGAAGGTGCCGTTCGTGCTGATCGCCGGCGAGGAGGACCAGGGCAACGACGCGGTGTCCTTCCGCTACCGCGACGGGTCGCAGCGCAACGGCATCCCGGTGGGGGACGCCGTTGACGAGATCGTCGCGGTGATCCGGTCGCGGACCAACGACAGTCCGAGCGGGTGACGGAGGCGGGCCGGCCGGCGGAGCTGTCCGAGCAGATCGGGGTCGGGGAGCCGGATCCGTTCCAGCGGCTGTGGACGCCGCATCGGATGGCCTACATCAAGGGTGAGAACAAGCCGGTCGGCGACGAGGACTGCCCGTTCTGCCGGATCCCCGCGATGTCGGACACCGATGGCCTGCTGGTCGCCCGCGGCGAACTCGTGTACGTCGTGCTGAACCTGTACCCGTACAACTCCGGGCACCTCATGGTGTGCCCGTACCGGCACGTCGCCGACTACACCGATCTCGACGATGCCGAGCTGGCTGAACTTGCCCGCTGCACGCAGCTGGCGATGACGACGATCCGTTCGATCAGCAATGCGCAGGGCTTCAACATCGGCATGAACCAAGGTGGCATCGCCGGTGCCGGCATCGCGGCTCACCTGCACCAGCACGTCGTACCGCGGTGGGGCGGCGACACGAACTTCATGCCAGTTGTGGGCCACACCCGGGTACTGCCGCAGCTGCTCGCCGAGACCAGGGAACTGCTCGCCGCTGCCTGGCACGCGTAGTCCGTCGGACCGGCAGTACGCCGTGATCATCGCGGGGCGGTCCACAGGGAGGCCGGGCCATCCCCCAGGGCGGCGTCGGGACTGTCGGCGGCGGCGACCGGACCGCACGCTCCCGTACATGATCGAGACGGTGCTGACCTCGGCGACGGCGGCTGCCCTGGGGATCAGCCGGCACGGCATCGCGCACCGGCTGGCGACGGCTCGA
>JACCXW010000449.1 GCA_013696785.1 Geodermatophilaceae bacterium
GACGGGGGCCGCTCCCAGATCCCGTCGCCGAACAGCAGCCGCCCGCCGGGGCGGACCAGCGGGTAGAGCGCTCGCAGCGCGTCCGCGTTGCTGCCGTACGCCTGACTGGAACCGATGCAGAGGACGACATCGGCAGGCCCGGATGCGAGCTCGGCGGCTTGGCCCTCGAGGAACGCGACCCGCGACGTGAGCCCGCGGTCGTCGGCGTTTGCCTGCCCGCGGGCAAGGGTCCTCGGGTTGGTGTCCACGCCGATCCCAGTCGCTGCGGGTGCCGCGGCCAGCAGCTGTAGGAGCAGCTCGCCCCACCCGCACCCGATGTCGAGCACGGTCTGGGGGTCGGCCGCGGCGAGAGCGGCCGCCAGGTCAGCCGCCCGCCCGTCGGACAGCGGCGAGTTGTAGGTCAAGTAGGCGTAGTAACCAGGGCCGGTGTCTGCGTCGGGCACGCCGGCAACGTAGCCGCCGCCGGCGTGACGGAACGACTGGTTTTCGCCGCGGCCGGGTCAGAGCAGGTCGGCGATCGCCGCGACAAGCCCGTCGACCTCGTCCGGCGTGGTCACGATGCTGGGCTCGACCCGCATGTACCCGGTCCGGTACGCCGTGAGTCCGGCGCCGTAGCCTGCCGTGAGCAGATCGCCCACGGCGGTCAACGGGTCGAGGGAGTCGAAGGCGAGACATACGACGCCGGAGGAAATCTCAGCCGCCTGAGGTGTGACCACCCGAACGCCGTCGATGCCGGCCAGGCCTTCCTTGAGCTGGGTGGCCTGGGTGTGGGTGCGTTCGGCTACCTCGGCTTTGCCGATGCCGAGGTGGAACTGGAACGCTTCGCTGAGCGCCCATCTGTACTCGAACGTGTGGAATCCGCCCGGGGTGCGGGTCAGTCCGCCGAGCGTGGTCGGAGCCGCGGTGCTGTCCAGCCAGGCCTCGAAGCTGACGACGTCGAAAGGCGGGATGACCGCGTCGATCGCCGTCCACGCGGCCTGGTTCGCCCAGACGATGCCGGTGCCCCGAGGGCCGAACAGCCACTTGTGGGTCCCGGACACGAGGACATCGCAACCCAGCTCGTCGACGGTCGCGTCCTCTACGCCGACGGCATGGACGCCGTCGACGCACAGCAGCGCCCTGTCGTCCTCCGCGCGGCCGGCGTTCAGGTCGGCCGGTGCCGCCGAGATCGCGTTGATCGGCAGTTTCACGCCGGTCCCGGAGTGCACCCAGGTGACGGCCACTACTCGGGTCGCGGGCGTCACACCTGCCATGAGCCGAGCGACGATCTCATCCGCCGAAGCGGTCGCCGGCTCGTCGTACAGGCTCACCCGCGAGATGGTCGCGCCGGACCTCGCGGCGGCCAGTCGCAGAGACTCGTGTGTGGAGAAGAAGTCGTGTTCGGTGGTGAGGACCTGCTGGTTCGCTCGCAGCCGCAGTCCGCCGTACACCAGCCCGAGGCCCATCGTCGTGCTGTCAGTCAGTGCGATGTCTGCGTTCTCGGCTCCGAGATAGCTCGCGGCCGAGTCGAGAACAGCGCGTTCGAGGTCCCCCTCGTTCTGGACCAGATACCCCAAGGTGTCCTCGTCGAGTCCGCGCCGGTGCAGGTCGAGCGCGGCGCCGACCTGACGCGGAGGCGCGGCCAGCACGAACGCCGAGAAGTGGGCGAGGTCCCGGGTGAGCGGGAACTGGTCGCGGACCGATGCCCAGTCGGCCGGGTCGAACGCGCTGGCATCGGACGGCGCTGCCGACCTCCCGGCCCCGTCCGAGGCGGCGGGTTCGTCGTCTGTGCAGCCGGCCAGTACGGCCGCCGTGGCCGCCGTTCCGGAGCCGATGAGAAAGGTGCGACGAGAGAGGCGGGCCATCGCGTCATGCTAGGTCCCGTCGGCCGGAGCCTTCGGGCACAATCTGGCAAATGAGCGCACCCCCGCCGCCGTTGGAGATCCTGCCCGAGGACTGGGAGCGCGCCCTGTGCGTCCCGGCGCATCCGGATGACATGGAGTACGGCACCGCATCGGCCGTCGCCCGCTGGACCGCTCAGGGCAAGCACGTCGCCTACGCACTGGTCACGAGCGGTGAGGCGGGGATCGACGGCGTACCGCCGGAGCAGGCCGGCCCGCTGCGCGAGCAGGAGCAGCGCGAGGCGTGCGCCGCCGTCGGCGTGGATGTTGTGGAGTTCCTCGGCTTTCCCGACGGCACCTTGGAATACGGCCTGCCGTTGCGGCGCGCAATCGCGGCCGCGATCCGCAAGCATCGCCCCGATGTCGTGATCACGGTGAACCTCCGGGACAGCTACGGCCCCGGCGCGCTGAACATGGCCGACCACATGGTCACCGGGCGGGCGGCCCTGGACGGTGCCCGCGACGCAGGCAACAGGTGGGTGTTCCGAGACCTGATCGACGAGGGGCTCGAGCCCTGGAACGGCGTGCGGATGGTCCTCGCCGGCGGCTCACCGGAACCGACGCATGCCGTGGACATCGAGGGGTACCTGGAGGCCGGAGTGGCCTCGCTGCAGGCGCACCGCGCCTATCTCGACGCGTTCGGCGCCAATGCGCCGGATCCCGCGGAGATGCTGGAGGGATTCGCCCGCGGCGCCGGGGCCCGGATCGGCGTGACGTTCGCGTCGGCGTTCGAGATGTACCCGCTTCGCCTGCTCTGAGGGTCCGCCTGCTTCTGAGGAGTTGTCGTGCGTGCTGCGCTGTACCGCTCGCCGGGCGGGTCCGACGTCTTGTCGGTCGAGGATGTCGAGACTCCTGAACCCGGACCGGGCGAGGTCCGGGTCCGGGTGCGGGTCGCCGGGGTCAACCCGACGGACTGGAAACGCCGCAGTACCACAGCGCCGGACGGCGCATTCCAGGTCCCGGGGCAAGACGGCGCCGGGGACATCGATGCTGTGGGCGACGGAGTGGAACCCGGCCGGATCGGCGAGCGCGTGTGGGTGTGGTTCGCGGCCCGTCCCGGCCGGCAGTGGGGCTCGGCGGGCCAGTACACCGTCGTACCGTCGCGTCAGGCCGTCAGGTTGCCCGATGCGATGTCGTACGACGATGGTGCGGGACTGGGCGTGCCGGCGATGACGGCATGGCACTGTCTGTACGCCGACGGCCCGATCGAAGGCCGGCCGATCCTGATCGCCGGCGGAGCCGGGGCGGTGGGCAACGCCGCGGTGGCACTGGCCTGCAGGGGTGGGGCCACCGTGATCACGACGGTCAGCGGGCCGGAGAAGGCCGTGCTGGCCGAGTCCGCCGGCGCCCACGCGGTGGTCAACTACCGGGATTCCGACGCGGCCGAGCAGATCCGCAGGCATGCACCCGACGGCGTGCACCGGATCGTGGAAGTGGCTCTCGGGGCGAACGTGGAACTGGACCTGGCCGTGCTCGCGCCTCGGGGTGTCATCTCGACGTACGCCGATGACTCCCTGGCCGACCTGCCGGTACGCCGGCTGATGGTGGCCAACGTGACGTTGCGCTTCGTGCTGATCTACGGAATCTCCGACGTGTCGTTGGATGCGGCCGCGGCGGGGGTCGCGGCAGCCGCGGCCGACCTGCCGCGGCTGCCGGTGACCCGCTTCCCGCTGGCGGAGGCAGCCGCCGCCCATGACGCCGTGCAACAGGGGGCGCTCGGCAAGGTGCTCATCGATATCCCCTGAGTGACTGACCGCTGGTCGATCGCCCGATCATGCCGATCATGACCGAGGCTGGCGCCGCATCTCGCCCCGGGCGGCCCTGGCAAGCCCCGAGCTGGAGCGCTGCCGCTCCGGGTCCGATCGGCGTGCGCCGGTCAGCCGCTCCCGCCGGTAGGCGATTTCGATGTCGAGTCCGAAAGTGTTCACCTGAAATGTCTCCTTGCTTCGACCCTTTGCTGACGAGGTAGACGTTCGTCCTGAGACAGCGGGCGCGGCATCGGGCAATCTCCGCGAGTCCGCGCTCGTATTGCTTCGGCCGCTCCTAAGCTAGGGCCGCCGGCGGCTAAGAGACTTAGACGCGATTCGCCGTTGGTCCTACGCTGTGTAAGTGGCGTCATCAGACCGTGCAGGCTCCGAGAAGCAGCTGGACTTCGCGGAGCGCCTGGACTTCGTGCTCGACGAGCAGCTGTGCTTCGCGATGTATTCGGCGTCGCGTGCGATGACGGGGTGCTACCGGCCGCTGCTCGACGAGATCGACCTGACGTACAGCCAGTACGTCGTGATGCTTGTGCTTTGGGAAAGTGAGAGCGTAACCCTGGGCCTGCTCTGCCGGCGGCTGCAACTTGACACCGGCACGCTGTCCCCGCTGCTGAAGCGGCTGGAGGCGCAGGGTCTGCTCACCCGGGCGCGCCGGGTCGAAGACGAGCGCACGATGCAGGTGACGATCACCCCCGCCGGCGCTGCCCTGCGCGGCCGGGCGGCGTCGGCGCAGAGCCGCGTGGAGCAGGCGACCGGTCTGAGTCCGGACCAGCTGAAGGTGATGCGCGACGGGCTGCACGGGGTGGCTGCCCGGCTCCGCGCGGCCGGCCGAGGGTCGGGCGATGCCGACCCGGGCGATGCCGACCCGGGCGGTGCGGACAGTCCTGGTCAGGAGGCCGCCCCGGTCTCCTTTCCCTCCGGTGCGCCGACGACCGTCGGGCGGTAGCTCTCCGTGAGGCCCTCGTACCGTGGGTGCGTGCCAGTGGTCAAGAGTCCAACAACTGAGTGGCGCGCGAGTGGTTTGCGGTCCCGCCCTCAGGGGCTGGCATGGCGACGTGACCTTTCTCTCCCTGCCGACCGCGGATGCCGGTCTGCCGAGTGATCGCCGGTAACGTCGTCGGGTCTGTGCCACCACGCCGGGTCGACGCTGTCCCGGTCCATAGTCCGAGCGAAACCTCAGGAGATATCGAGTCTTGGCAGGTCGACACCGCGCGCCACGGCGTTCGTGGACCCCGCGCATTGCCCCCCTGTCCTTCTCTCACCCCAGTTGGCACCCCCGCGGTTGGCACGGCAGCCGCCGCCCGGCCGTCGCCGCCGGCCTGGCAGGAACCCTCGTGATCACGCTGTGCGCGGCCACCCTGGCACCGGAGCCGGTCTCGGCAGCCCGCCCGGTTATCGCCGAATTGACCGGGCCGGTCCCGCTTCGGCTCGGCGCAGAGCGAGCATCACGAGACGCCGGCCGCTCGGACCTGACACTGGAAGCCGAGGCGGCCGCGACGCGCGCACTCGCCGCCGCTCGGCAGCGCGTACGCGACCAGGCCGCGACCAAGGCGGCGGGAGCAGACGATCCGGCCATTCTGGCCATCCCGGTACAGCCGCCGGGCGGTACGTCGGAGCAGAACCGCGAGCTCGGACGGTTCATGACACTCGAGTACGGCTGGGACGAGGGTCAGTTCGACTGCCTGGACGAGATCTGGAGCCAGGAATCCAACTGGGAGACCACCGCCGAGAACCCGTCCTCCGGCGCGTACGGCATCCCGCAGTCCCTGCCGGGCACCAAGATGGCCAGCGCCGGGGATGACTGGCGGACCAACCCGGCCACCCAGATCGAATGGGGGCTCGGCTACATCGACGACGTGTACGGAACGCCCTGCTCGGCCTGGGACTTCAAGCAGGGCACCGGCTGGTACTGATCCGCCGCAGGGTCAGGGCCGCGGCGGGAGCGTCGGCGCCGCCCGATCGGGGCGCTCGGACGGGTCCGGTGCCGTCGCCGCGGGCGTCTCGGTCAGCCGCTGCAGCACGAGCGCGACAGCAGCCTCCAGCTGCGGATCCGAGCCAGCCGCCCAGTCCTGCGGGGGGAACACCACCTCGATGTCCGGATCGACCCCGTAATTCTCGACCCCCCAACCCGCGTCGGCGAACCAGAACGAGTACCGCGGCTGGGTGACCGCCGTCCCGTCGACGAGGCTGTATCGCCCGTCGATTCCGATCACTCCTCCCCATGTCCGAGTCCCCACGACCGGACCGAGCCCGAGCTGTCGGATCATCGCCGTGACGATGTCGCCGTCGGAGCCGGCCTGCTCGTTGGTCACCGCCACAAGCGGTCCGCGCGGCGCGTCCTCCGGATACGGCTGCGGCCTGCCGTGGCGCACCGTGGCCCAGCCCTGCACGGTGCGGGCCAGTTTCTCCAATACGAGGGAGGAGACGTGGCCGCCGTTGTTGTCGCGGACGTCGACGACCAGACATTCGCGGGACAATTCCACCCGGATGTCACGGTGCAGTTGCGCCCATCCATTGGCGACCATGTCCGGGATGTGCAGGTAACCGGCCCGCCCCCCGGACGCAGTGTGGACGGCTGCCCGCCGCCCGCTCACCCAATCCTGGTAGCGCAGCGGCATCTCAGTGGCCAGCGGTACGACGACCACCGGCCGCTGTCCCGACCCGTCGGCAGCTGCGATGGTGAGTTCCACAGGTGTCTCGGCCGCGCCGACGAGCAGGGCGCCCGGGCCTGCCACCGCGTCCACAGGCCGCCCGCTGACGG
>JACCXW010000463.1 GCA_013696785.1 Geodermatophilaceae bacterium
CCTCTCCCCCGAGCGCGCGGGCCTGGCCCAGCCACCGGTCGGCCGCCGCCCGCGTCCAGCCCGCGCGCAGCTCCGCAGCCAGGTCGAGGACGAACTGCGACATCCGGTCCGCCAGCTCGCTGAGCGCGTCGCTGGCCGGCTGGGCGTACTGCGGGGGGGCGATCACCAGATTCACCAGGACGGCGATGGCGGCCCCGATGAGGGTCTCGTAGACCCGGCCCAGCGCGGCGTCCTCGGCCGCGCGGCCGAGCGCGAGCACCAGCATCGCCGAGATCGGTACCTCGAGCAGCTGCGGGCCGAGCCTGAGCACCCGCCCGATGAGCAGTGAAGCGGCGACGACGGCGCCGAGGCTCCACCACGTCAGCCCGACGAACGACGCGACCCCCACGGCCACCAGCACCCCGGCCGCGACACTGACCACGCGCTGCATCCCCTGCGCCAGCGTCTGGTACATCGTCAACTGGACGACGAGCAGTGCGGTCAGGGACGCCAGGACCGGCTGCGTGCTGGTGCCCAACCGTTCCGCCACGACGAAGGACAGCACCGCGGCCAGGGTGGTCTTCGTCGTCCGCAGGCCGGGCCGGCGACCCCGCCGCAGAAGCGGGCGCACCAACGGCGGCAGCCAGGCGACTCGAGCGGCGAACCAGCTCACCGCACCTTTCTAGCGCCTGCGACCGCCGGTCCGCTCAGCTGTGCTTCTCGATGTACTCCTTGGGGTCCTTGTTCGCCCCGCTCAGGCCCCGGGCGCCGGGGTGTTCGACCTTGAACGTCTGGAACTTCACGCCGAGCCGTTCACGCTCCTCGCGCGAGATGTTGCGCCGGGCGATGGCAAGTGCGCCGTCCTCCTCCTCGGACATGTGCTCGGTGTTCGCCGTCCTGGTGTCGTCGACCGCCTGCCACCACTGCTCGCTGCCCACCTCGGCGGCGGCCGCCCGCCGGGCGCCGTCACGGATGTCGTCGTGGTCGCCGATGGCGTCGTCGGTCTCCTCCTCGGCCTCGTCGTCCTCGGTTTGGAGCAGGGCCGGATAGAAGTGCTCCTCCTCCGCCGAGGCGTGCGTCTCGAGGAACGCCGCTAGCCCGGCGAAGATCGGCCCGGCCTGCTCCGGCGAATCACGCAGTTCGTCCAGCTGCGCGAACTGCCGCCTGAACGCGTCGTGATCGTCGAGTATGAGCTGAGTTATCTCGGACATGCTGCCGACCCTAGCTCTCCTCTGCGCGCAGGTACGGTTCGCTGCGTGACGACGGCAGGGCATCGGCGGCAACGCCTGCAGCGCGTCACCGAACACGCCTCGGTGACCCCGCTGGAGCTGTTCTTCGACCTCGTGTTCGTCTTCGCGCTGACCCAGATCACCGCGCTCATGGCCGAGGACCCGACCGCACGAGGCGTCATCCGCGGCCTGCTGATTCTCGCTGTGTTGTGGTGGTCATGGGTCGGCTACGCATGGCTGGGCAACGTCGTTCGCGCCGACGAAGGCGTGACCCGGCTGGCGATGTTCGGGGCGATGACGGCACTGTTCGTCATCGCCCTTGCCATCCCTGAAGCTTTCGAGGACCTGCCCGGTGGACTGCCTGGTCCGGTCGTGTCGGCCGTCGGGTACTTCCTCGTACGGCTGGCGCACCTGTGCATGTTCCTGGCGGCCAGCCGTACCGATCCCGGGCTACGCCGGCAGGTCATCAAATTCACCCCGTCGGTGCTCGTCGCCACGTCGCTGCTGCTCATCGCCTCACAGCTGAGCGGCTCCGCGCAGATCCTGGTCTGGGCTGCGGCGCTGCTGGCAGACCTGGGCGGCACGATGCTGGCAGGGGCGAGCGGCTGGCGGGTGAACTCCGCGGCGCATTTCGCCGAGCGGCATGCCCTCATCCTCATCGTCGCCCTGGGCGAGTCGATCGTCTCGATCGGCATCGGCGTCGCGGAACTGCCGACATGGCCGATCGTGGCTGCGTCGGTGCTCGGTCTCGTGCTGTCCGGGGCGTTGTGGTGGTCCTACTTCGACACCAAGTCGATCGCGGCCGAGCACGCTCTTGGCACCGCCCGCGGCGAGCACCGGGCGCGGTTGGCACGAGACGGTTACTCCTACCTGCACCTGCCGATGATCGCCGGCATCATCCTGCTGTCCCTCGGTTTGAAGAAGGTGCTCGGCTACGTCGGCGGCGAGGACGACCACGTGCTGTCCGACCAGCTGTACGGGCTGCCCTTGATCGCGCTGTACGGCGGCGTCTCGTTGTACCTGCTCGCCCACGCCGCATTCATCCGCCGGCTGATCGGCGTGCTGTCCCTGAGCCGACTGCTGCTTGCCGCCGGATTGCTGGCCGGCATCCCGATTGCCGCCGAGCTGCCGGCCCTCGTGTCGCTGGCGGCGCTGTCGGCAGCGGTTGCGGTCGGCGTCGGCTTGGACAGCTGGCGACACGCTGACGTCCGCGAGGACATCAGGCACCACGACGAGCCACCACCCGCTTGACGGCCCGCGGCCCAGCCACCGCGGCCGTGTGCGCCCGTCATCTCGGCACGAGCCAGGCGAGCTGCTCGTTCCATCTGCGCCAACTAGCGAAGTACGGGTTCGTAGAACTGGCCGAGGTCAGCGAAGACCGCCGTGAGCGGCCCTGGCGGCTGGTCGATGTCGAGCAGGAGTGGTCCGCTGTCGATGGCGGCCCCGCGGCGGATCAGCTCGACCGCGTGTTCATCGAACGCGAGGCCGAGCGCATGCAGACGTGGCGGACGGCCAGCGCGAACATGCCCGAACCGTGGCGACGGGCGGCGTTCCTCGGCGGCCTCACCGTGCCGGTCACGGTCACGGTCACCGAACTCGAGCAGATCCGCGATCAGCTGATGGCCGTCGTCAGTCCGTACGTCGCCCGGCTCGACGATCCGTCGAGCCGCCCGGTGGACAGCCGCCTCGTACGCCTTCTGCTGAGCGCCGTCCCACTGACGCACCTCGACGACTTCGCCACGGACCCCCTGCGGCGCCGCCGTCCTGATGCATGACACGCCCGGCTGCGGCGGCTCCCCAGTTCACTGGACCGAACAGACGCCGGACGACCGTGCCGCGGAAACACTGGCCGCGCTTGGTGTTCTGCGCGAGCACCCGAAGGTTGCCGGCCAACCAGTCGGCCTGCTCGGTATCAGTCAAGGCGGTTGGGTCGCGCTGCTCACGGCGGCGGCAAGCGCCGACGTCGACTTCATCGTCGCGGTCTCCGGCCCCGGTGTCGCTCCGGCGGTCCAGGAGCGCGATCGGATCGAGTCGGAGCTGCGCGCGGCCGGCAGCTCCGAAGCGGACGTCGTCGAGGCGCTGGAGTGGATCGACGAGCGGACCCGGCGGCTGCTCGCGGGTGAGGCTGCCGAGAGCGTTCTCGCCGATCAGGAGTCGCTGGCCGACCGTGCATGGCAGGCCGTAGCGACGGAACACTTCGACAACCCGGTGATGCTGCGGTTCCTCGCCGGCATCCTCGGCATGCAGCCCGCTGCGGTGATGACCGGACAGCTACTTCGGTGAGATCGGGTTGCTGCGGAACGTGCCCCGAACGGCCACGGTGCGTACCGCCGAACCATCCACCCTGTATCGGATCGGCGCCCATCCCTTCCTCGAGGCGGTGCAGGGTGGGCGGGTTTCGGCCAGCCTCCTGGCGAGCGCGGACCTGCGCCTGGGCCGCCGCCACTTCCGCCACACCACGACCACTCCAGGCGCATCGAGTCAGCCAGACGACAGCGCAGGTGTCAGGCGGGCCGACTGACACCTGCCCCGTTGACGGGCAACCTGAGCCGGCCCTAGGTTTCGTCCATCCTCGACGCGATCGCGCGCCCCACTCAGAGCTGGTTGACGGCGGTCACCTGCACAACGGCGGTGCCCGCCTCGTCGGAGGCGGCGAGGTCGACCACAGCGCTGATCCCCCAGTCGTGGTCGCCGGCGGGATCGTCGAGGATCTGCCGCACCTCCCACCGGCCGGGCTGCTCGTCGATCATCAGCAGTGCCGGACCCCGGGCGTCGGCGTCGGTGCGGATCTCGTCGTACAACTCGAAGTACGGCGTCAGCGCGGCCGCCCACGTCGAGGTGTCGAAGCCGTCCGCGGCGTCCAGTTCGCCCAGCAGGTCGAAGCGCTTCAGTGCCGCGAGTTCCACCCGGCGGAAGAGTGCGTTGCGCACCAGCACCCTGAACGCCCGGGCGTTGCCCGTCACCGGCGGCGGCCGTTCGTCGAGCACGGCCGGGACGATCTCAGCACCCGGTGAGCGCAACTTCTCCCACTCGTCGAGCAGGCTGGAGTCGACCTGCCGGACGAGTTCGCCGAGCCACTCGATGAGGTCGGCCAGCTCCTCGGTCCGGGCTTCCTCCGGCACGGTCTGCCGCAGCGCCTTGTAGCTGTCGGCGAGGTAGCGCAGCACCAGCCCCTCAGAACGCGCCAACCCGTAGAAGCCGACGTAGTCGACGAACGTCATGGCCCGCTCGTACATGTCCCGCGCCACCGACTTCGGC
>JACCXW010000466.1 GCA_013696785.1 Geodermatophilaceae bacterium
CACGGGGAGATCCTCCATCGAACCGGAGACGAGGGTGCCGGGAAGGTTGCTGAACGAGGACCGCACCCGCACCGGGATGCCGTACCGCCGGGCGTACTCCACGCAGCGCAGCATCAGGATCTTCGCACCGCAGGCGGCCAGCTCGAGCATTTCCTCGTAGCTGACAGTGGACAGTCGTTGGGCATTCGGCACGATCCTCGGGTCAGCGGTGTAGACGCCGTCGACGTCGGTGTAGATCTCGCAGATGTCGGCGCCGAGCGCGGCGGCCAATGCCACAGCCGTCGTGTCCGACGCACCGCGGCCGAGTGTGGTGATGTCCTTGGTGTCCTGGCTGACACCCTGGAATCCCGCCACGATTGCGATCGCGCCTTCGTCCAACGCCTTGCTGATCCGCCCTGGTGTCACGTCGATGATGCGGGCCTTGCCGTGTGCGGAGGTCGTGATGATGCCGGCCTGCGAGCCGGTGAACGAGCGGGCCTCGAAGCCGAGCGTGGAGATCGCCATCGCCAGCAGGGCCATCGAGATCCGCTCGCCGGCGGTGAGCAGCATGTCCAGCTCGCGGCCTGGAGGCAGCGGGGAGACCTGCTTGGCGAGATCGCGCAACTCGTCGGTGGTGTCGCCCATCGCGGACACGACGACGACAACACTGTTCCCGGCGCGTCGGGTGGTCACGATCCGCTCGGCCACCCGCTTGATCCGCTCGGCATCAGCGACCGAGGAACCGCCGTACTTCTGTACGACGAGGGCCACGGCACGTCCTCCTACCTGATCCGCATCCTGGTCTGACGGCAGCAACCAGCCTAACCGGGGAGAACGGCGAGTCCGGCTACGTTGGACCCGATGGTCCTCGAGTCGGTTCAGCCCGAAGCACCATCCGGACCGCCACATGCCGGCATCAGCGCCCGAGGGTTGCACCGCTCCTTCGGTCCGGTCGGCGCCGTGCAAGGCATGCACTTGGACGCGTTCCCCGGTCGGGTGACGGCCCTCGTCGGACCCAACGGTGCCGGGAAGACGACGCTACTGCTCATCCTGGCGACGTTGCTGGCGCCGGATGCCGGCTGGGTGCGGGTCGCCGGCTTCGACCCCACCACGGATGCCGGCGAGGTCCGCTCCCGGATGGGCTGGGCGCCGGACGTGCTCGGCTTCTACGACGCGTTGACCGTGGCGGAGTACCTCGACGTGATGGCCGCCGCCCACCGGATACCGGCGGCGCAGCGGCACGTGTCGATCCCCGCGGCGCTGGACAGCGCGCGCCTGATCGAGCAGGCCCACGCCCGGGTACACACGCTGTCCCGCGGGCAGAAGCAGCGACTGAGCCTGGCCCGGGCTCTGATCCATGGGCCGTCGGTGCTGCTCCTCGACGAGCCTGCGGCCGGCCTCGACCCGCGCAGCAGGATCGAGTTGCACGACCTGCTTCGTCAGCTCGCCGCCGAAGGCCGGACCGTCCTGGTCTCCAGCCATGCACTCGACGACCTGGAAGAGCTCGCCGACGAGGTGGTCTTCGTCGACCGGGGCCGCACCGTGGCCAGTCACCGGGTGGACCAGCTGCCGACCAACGTCGGCGCGCGGTCCTACCGCATCCGAAGCCTTGACGCCGCGGCACTCGCCCAGGCGCTCGGCGAGCATGGTGTGACTCCGGTCCCGGCCGGCCCGTCGGCCGTCGACGTCCAGGTCTATGGCGGCGAGCAGAACGCCGCCCGCCTGCTCGCCGAGCTTGTCGCCAGCGGCGTACCGGTGACGGCGTTCGGTCCGGTTGGCGGCAGCCTGGAGGCGGCGTACCTGCAACTGACCGACGACGACCAGGCGGTACGCCGTTGACTGGCATCGGGACGGTGGCCGCCCTGGAGTTCCGCCTCCGGCTGCAGACCGGGCGCTGGCGCTGGCTGCTCGGCTCGTGGTTCGTCGTACTGGCGCTGATCGCGATGCTCATCCGGCTCGCTGTGCGCGAGGACGTCGTCGGGTCAGAGGTGGTCAGCTACACGGGATCGTTCATGTTCGGCGGGCTGATGCTCGTCGTCCTCGGGCTGGCGCTGCTGATCTCACCGACGCTGGCATCACAGTCGGTCAACGGAGACCGGGAACGCGGAACGCTCGCGCCGCTGCAGATCACCAACCTCACCTCCTGGGACCTGACGCTGGGCAAGCTGGTGGCCTCCTGGGGTACGGCACTGGTCTTCCTGCTGGTCACGACCCCGCTGGCCGTGTGGTGCCTGTTCGAAGGCGGCCTCAGCGTCGGCCGGGTCGTCGTCGTGTACGCCGTGATGGCTCTGCTGATGGGAGTTGTCTGCGCGCTGGCACTGGGATTGTCGGCCTGGACAGGTCGTACGACGACGTCGAGCGTGCTCTCCTACCTGACCGTGTTCGCCCTGACCGCCGGTACGGCGATCGTGTTCGGTCTCCTGCTCGCAGTCACAGCGGACACCGTCGAGGACCAGGTCACCGGCCAGACGTACAGCTACACCCAGTCCCGCCCGGACCGGATCTGGTGGATCCTGGCGCCCAATCCGTTCATCGTGCTCGCCGACGCCGCCCCGGAGACGCCGACGACGACGATTCGGCTGCCGGACGGGACGCTCGTCGAGAGCCGCCAGGATGCCGACCTGCTGGGGGCGCTGAGCCAGGAGGCACGACTGCTCCGGCAGCGCCCGGAGGTCTTCATCCCGGGGAACGAGGTCCCGGCGTCGCCAGCCGAGCCCGGACCGGTGTGGCCCTACGGTCTGGGCTTCCGGCTCGTTCTCGCCGCCGGTGCCCTGCTCCTCACCGAACGCAGACTCCGGACACCGGCCGGTGTCCTTCCCACCGGGCAGCGGGTCGCCTGAGCCACCCGATGCTGGGGAACGCGGTGCGGTAGCCTCGGCGGCATCGTGTACGGCGAACTGCTCCTTCCGCGCCGCGCCGAGGGCCTGTAACAGACCGGCTCCCTCGGCGCGGGATTCGCGTGTCGCTGGTCGAGCCCGTCCCCGCCGTACAGGAGCCAGCATGAATCCGCAGCAGCCTTCGGGCATGCCGATAGCGAAGTACCGCCCCTTCACGCCGGTCGATCTCCCGGACCGAACCTGGCCGACCCGCACGATCACGACCGCCCCGCTGTGGTGTGCGGTGGACCTGCGCGACGGCAACCAGGCCCTTATCGACCCGATGACGCGGGCCCGTAAGCGCCGGATGTTCGAGCTGCTCGTGGCCATGGGCTACAAGGAGATCGAGGTCGGTTTCCCGGCCGCCAGCCAGACCGATTTCGACTTCGTCCGGCAGATCATCGAAGACGACGTCGTACCCGACGATGTGACGATCCAGGTCCTCACCCAGGCCCGCGACGAGCTGATCGAGCGCACCTTCGAGTCCATCCGCGGTGCGCGGCAGGCGATCGTGCACCTCTACAACTCCACCTCCACGCTGCAGCGGCGCGTCGTCTTCGGCCTGGACCGCGACGGGATCACCGACATCGCCGTCAACGGCGCGCGCCGCTGCCGCAAGCTGGCCGACGACCTCGGCGGTACGGCGGTGCGTTTCGAGTACTCACCGGAATCGTTCACCGGCACCGAGATGGAGTACGCCGTCGAGGTCTGCAACGCGGTCAACGACATCTGGGAGCCCAGCGCGGGGCGGCCGGTGATCGTCAACCTCCCGGCCACCGTGGAGATGGCCACCCCCAACGTGTACGCCGATCAGATCGAGTGGATGCACCGGCACCTGGCCCACCGTCGTGACGTCGTCCTCAGCCTGCACCCGCACAACGACCGCGGCACCGCCGTCGCGGCCGCCGAATTGGGCTTCCTGGCCGGCGCCGACCGGATCGAGGGATGCCTTTTCGGCAATGGGGAGCGGACCGGCAACGTCTGCCTCGTCACCCTCGGGATGAACCTGTTCAGCCAGGGCATCGATCCGCAGATCGACTTCTCCGACATCGACGAGGTACGCCGCACCGTCGAGTACTGCAACCAGTTGCCCGTTGGCGAGCGGCACCCCTACGGCGGCGACCTGGTCTACACGGCGTTCTCCGGCTCCCATCAGGACGCGATCAAGAAGGGTTTCGAGGCGATGGCGCGGGACGCCTCGGCCGCCGGGTCCACAGTGGACGGCATCCCGTGGGCGGTGCCGTATCTCCCAATCGACCCGCGCGACGTCGGGCGGACCTACGAGGCGGTGATCCGCGTCAATTCGCAGTCCGGCAAGGGTGGCGTCGCCTACATCATGAAGAGCGAGCACCAGCTGGACCTGCCACGGCGGCTACAGATCGAGTTCAGCCAGGTCATCCAGCGGGTGACCGAGGGCGAGGGCGGAGAGGTCACTCCGGCGCAGATGTGGTCGAGCTTCCAGCACGCCTACCTCGCGGGCGGCCAGCTCGCCCTGCACTCCCACCGCAACGTCGCCGTCGAGGGCGAACACGACCACCTGTCCGTGGAACTGACCTTCGACGGAGTACGGCAGACGGTCGAAGGTTTCGGCAACGGACCCATCAATGCCTTCGTCAATGCCCTGTCGGGTCTTGACATCGACGTGCGGGTGTTGGACTACGCCGAGCACGCGCTGTCTGCAGGTGGCGACGCGACCGCGGCGGCGTACCTCGAGTGTGCGGTGGCCGACCGCGTCCTCTGGGGCGTGGGGATCGACCCCAACATCGTCACTGCGTCGCTCAGGGCGGTGGTCTCGGCGGTCAACCGCGCCACCGCCTGACGCAATCCGCACCCGCCAGACCCGCTTTGAGGACTCGCGTCTGATCGCATGGAACGGCCGGTCGCCGCACCCCGCCCTTGAC
>JACCXW010000467.1 GCA_013696785.1 Geodermatophilaceae bacterium
CGGTCAAAGAGATGGGCGTGTCGCCGCGAGCGACCTGCACCTCTCCGAGCAGGCGCACGCGAAGACTCTCACCGTTCATCGGGCCACCCCCTCTAAGCCGTCCCCGCGACGATAACTCCTTGGAGCAACTATTCCGGTCGTGGAAATCCACAGGTCTTGCTTGGGTCCGATCTCGTCGCGTTTCAGCCCCGGTTAAGCGCGGACTCAGCGGCCCGGCCGACAGTCACATCCAGTGCCCACCGATCACGGTGCGCCCACGACGACGGTCAGGGGACCACGATGATTCGCACCCGAAACAACGAGCCGGTCTTCCCGACCAGCCCTCTCGGTCTGGCCTTCGCGAGCGCGGTTCGCATCGGCCTCGCCGTCGAGGCGCGAGCCGTCGACACCGTCCCGGCGGCAGCCGGCCGTAGGTCCTGATGTTCACCGGCTCGGTCCGGGCGCGGCGACTGCACGTCCGCGCCTTGCGGCTGTGGGGACGCGAGCGCCACCACGAAGCCAGAGTGCAGGCCGCGCGTGCGCTGCGGCGACTCGGCCACCCGCGGGGGATTCGGCTGCCCGCGGTCGCCGACCACGTCGACGTGCTGTTCACTCTCGCCCGGTTCGCCAGCGAACTCACCGACCATGACGGCGCGGAGCGCCGGTTGGCGGCCGCCGTCGACCTCCTGCGGGGGGTCCGGCCGGGAGCAGAGCGCAACCTCCTGCTCTGCGAAGCGCTGGTCCAACTCGGCGAGACCGCGCGCCTGGCCGGGCGGCACGGTGACGCCGAGTCGGCGCTGCTGGAGGCATCCGCGATCATCGAGATCGCGGACCTCGACGGAACCCATCGCGCCGCGGCATGCAACGCTCTCGGCAGCCTGGCCAGCGCCACCGGCCGGTACGCCGAGGCCGGCATCCACTACAACGAGGCCCTTGCCATCCTGCAGGCGGAGGTCGGCCTGGGCTCACCGAAGCTCGCCAACGTTCACCAGAACCTGGCCGGCCTGGCCTACTCGCAGGGCAATCACGTCGAGGCGGAGACCTTGGCGCGACGGGCGCTGCAGCTGCGGCAACGCAGGGTGCCGCGCAGCCACACCGACCGTGCCGGCGATCTGTCCGTCCTCGGCGCAGCGCTGATCGGACAGGGCAGGTACGACGAGGCGGAGCCGCTCGTCCGAGAGGCCCTGCGGCTCTGGACCGACCGGTTCGGGCCACAGCACTACGGAGTGGCGGTCAACCTGGGCCTGCTCGCCGCCATCCAGCGCAGCTACGGACACCTGGGCGCGGCCGAGGCTTCCCTGGCGAAAACGCTCCAGATCAAGCAGCGAATCCTCGGCGAGGGACATGACGAGGTCGCTGAAGTACGACGTAGCCTCGCCCATCTCGACGCGCAGGCCTTTCCGCGGGCGGCCCGAGCGACCGCTCGCCGGAGCTTCGTCTAGCGGCGCCCGGCCCGAGCATCGACGTAGGACAGGACCCCGTCCTCCGACACGAGAGCGACGACGCCCCCACGGCGCTCGGCCGGCTGCAGCCGCCAGCTCGGCCCGCGCTGCTGCACAATCAGCTCATTCCGTTCGGCGGCCCGCTCGAAGCGTCTACGCACCCGAAACGGGCGGGTCGCCGGACCGATCAGCAGGAGCAGCGGAAGCAGCGGAACCCACCAACTCAGATCGAGGTCGCCCAGCAACGCGGTGCCCGCCAGCGTGAGCAGGACGGTGGCGCCGACGAAGACGACCCGGTCCCGTACAGGTCGCCACAGCGCCGGCCACGTCGACGGCCAGCGTCCTGACGGAATCGCCGGACCCTGCTCGTCCGTGCCCTCGCTCACGCGGCCAGTTCGGCCCGGATGGCATCCGGCGTCAGGGGTTCGTCGAGCAGCCGGACGAAGCGTTGCGCGACCGGTTGGATGCCCGGCCGGGCGGCCAGCCACCGCGACAGCAGCCGGTAACCCTCGACGTACGTCGACGTGTACGCCCGCCACAGTGGATGGGTCAGGAAACGCAGCATCTGCCGAGCTCGCTCGTCACTGACGAGGAGCCAGCGTGCCAGGAAAGCCGCCACCTCGTCCGGATCCGCGCCGCGGTCGTGCAGCATCAGCGCTGCGTCCTGACGGACCCGGTCGAGCCCCGCCACTGCGGCGGCCATCCGCTCGGCCAGCGCGCCGTCGACGCGTAGCCCGAGATCGGCCAGGATCTCAGCCGTCCAGCAGCCCCAGCCGGCACCCACCGTCGCGGCCACGCCGAGGTCGGCGAGGCCCTCGGCCATCAGGCACCCTGGGGTGTTGACCAGGAAGATCGTGTGCTCGACCTGCCGGTCCGTCTCGACGAGTCGGCGCTCCTTGCGGCAGTGCTCGGTGTGATGGCCGGGGTAGGACTCGTGCGCGAGGAGATGCGGCAGCTGCACCAGCCGGTGCGGGAGGTCGGCGTTGATGGCCACCCGTGACTGGTAGCCGCCGAGGTAGTAGTTGAAGCCCGACCACGGCTTGTCGGTCACGACGTCGTACTGAACGGTCTCGCCTTCCGGCAGCCCGTAGTCGGCCCGAACCTCCCCGCGCAAGGCGCCGGACAGGGCATGTACGACGGTCTCCAGCCGCTCCGGCGGGCACTCGTCGGCTTTGCGGTAGCGCGAATATCGCCGGCGCAGCGACCCCGGACCGGGCAGCAGCGCGTCGATCTCGTCGTGGGCTGCGAGGTAGTCCTGCTCCGAGCCCGGCTCGATGTCGACCTGGAAGTACGCCGTCACCTCCTCGACGAACCTGACGGGCTGGCCTGCGAACGTGCGGCCGCTGCATTCCAGGGCGGTCAGCTGACCGCGTAGATACTCCGATCTCGACGGGCTGAGCCCCGACGAGGGCAACTCCGCGAGCAACTCCCGCGCTCGGGTGGCCAGGTCGGCGGGTTCGGGCCCGGGCTCGGCCAGGACCCGTGTCCGCAGAGCTGGATCGCCGGTGTAGGCATCGACGAAGCCCGCCTCGAGGCGGTCGAAGCGCAGGCCCAGAAGCACGTACTCGGTGGCGACGTCCATTCGGGCAGACTGGCAGAGTCCTACCTCGCAACGCAGGGAGGGTTCATGTCAAAGGAGCAGAAGGCGAACGGCGAGGCCTTCATGGAGCGAGTTCTGGCTAGCACCCTGGGTGCCCTGGATGTGGCGACCATCCATCTCGGTGATCGGCTCGGCTACTACGCCGTACTGGCCGCCGGGCCGACCACCAGCGTCCAATTGGCCGAGCAGACGGCCACCGACGAGCGGTACGCGCGGGAGTGGCTGGAGCAACAGGCGGTGGTGGGCATCATCGGTGTTGTCGACGGTGTCAGCGGTGCTGACGGTTCCGGTGTCTCGACGGCGGCCGCTCGCCAGTACGTGCTGCCGGCGGGGTATGACTCGGTTCTGCTGGATCGCGAACACCTCGCCTACCTAGCGCCCCTTGCTCGCATCACCGTGGCGATGTTCGGACAACTGCCGCAGCTGGTGGAAGCCTTCCGCTCCGGCCAAGGGGTTGCGTACGCCGACTACGGCGCCGAGGCCCGTGAGGCGCAGATGGACCAGAACCGGCCACTGTTCGCTCAACTGCTGGGATCGCAGTGGGTGCCTGCCATGGGTGAGATCCATGAGCGACTGATGGCACAGCCGGCCGGCCGGGTACTTGACCTGGCCTGCGGCGCGGGCTAGTCGACCATCGCCTTGGCCGAGGCCTATCCCGACGTACTGGTGGATGGCGTGGATGTCGACGCTCCGTCCATCGCGCTGGCCGAGCAGAACCTGGCTGGGCGCGCACCGCAGCTGGCCGACCGGGTCCGGTTCACCGTCGCCGACGACAGTGCCGCCGAGTCCCGGCGATACGACGTCGCGTTCATCTACGAGGCGCTGCACGACATGTCGCAGCCCGTGCCGGTGCTCCGGTCGGTGCGCTCACAGCTCGTCCCCGGCGCAAGCCTCGTGGTCGTGGACGAACGGGTAGCGGACACGTTCACCGCCCCCGGCGACGACATGGAGCGGCTGTTCTACGGCTACAGCGTGCTTTTCTGCCTGCCCACCGGTCGTGCCGACCAACCGTCGGTGGGCACCGGGACCGTCATGCGGACGGACACCCTCCGGAGGTACGCCGAGGCGGCCGGTTTCACCGACGTCGATGTGCTGCCGATCGAAAGCGACCTCTGGCGCTTCTACCGGCTCCGCGGCTGACCGTTTTTCCGTCGGCCTGCCGTCTAGGTTTGCGCCGACGACTTTCGACGAGCGAGGAGCTGACTCATGGCTACCGGTTTCCAGGTGACCTTCGACTGTCTGAACGTGGACCGGATGGCGACGTTCTGGGCAGTCGCGCTGGGCTACATCAAGCAGCCGCCGCCCAAGGGGCACGACAGTTGGGAGGCGTTCGCCACGGCTGTCGGCATCCCGGAGTTCGAGTGGGACAAGATGTCCGCCGTGGTGGACCCCGACGGGGGAGGACCGCGGCTGCTTTTCGCCAAAGTCCCCGAGCAGAAGACCGTCAAGAACCGGGTGCACCTTGACGTGAACATCGGCAAGAGCGTGCCACCCGAGCAGCGTCACGACGCCGTGCAGGCGCATGTGGAGAAGCTCGTCGAGGCCGGCGGGGAACGGATGGAGACCATCGACGAGCACGGTGACTATTGGGTGGTGATGCGCGACGTCGAGGGCAACGAGTTCTGCGTGCAGTAGGGACTCCGCGGTGGCGCCACGGACAGGGCGAGACCGGTCACGGGCGTGGGACGGTGGTCCTCGTCGCCGAGTCAGCCGCCGAACCGCCGGTTGCGGGCGGCATAGGGACCGCCACGGCCCACGGCCGAGTACGGCTGACGCTTTCCAGTCAGCCGCCGAACCGCCGGTTGCGGGCGGCATAGGCACGCAGCGCCCGGAGAAAGTCGACGCGCCGGAAGTCCGGCCAGTACGCGTCGCAGAAGTAGAACTCCGAGTGCACGCTCTGCCAGAGCAGGAAGCCGCCGAGCCGCTGCTCGCCGCTGGTGCGGATCACGAGGTCGGGGTCCGGCTGACCCTTGGTGTACAGGTGATCAGCGATGTGGTCGACGTCGAGCACTTCGGCCAGTTCCTCGATCGTCGTACCACGTAGGGCATGATCGGAGAGCATCGCCCGGACGGCGTCGGCGATCTCGCGCCTGCCGCCATAGCCCACGGCGATGTTGACGGCGGCTCCGGCTCGCCCGACGCTGCGCTCGGCAGCGGACTTCAGCACCGTGGCCGTCTCCGGCGGCAGCAGGTCGAGCGCTCCGACGATGCGCAGCTGCCAGTTGCGGTGCGGCTCGGCCAGGTCCTCGACGAGTTCTTCGATGATGCGCAGCAGCGGACTCAGTTCGGCCGGGTCGCGGCTGAGATTGTCTGTGGACAGCAGCCAGAGCGTCACCACCTCGACGCCGACGTCGTCACACCAGCCGAGGAACTGCCCGATCTTGTCCGCGCCACGACGGTGGCCGTCGTTGACGTCGCCCAGGCCGATGGAGCGGGCCCAGCGGCGGTTGCCGTCGGCCATCAAGCCGACGTGTCGCGGGATGGCCGAGTCGTCCAGGTTGCGTCGCAGCCGCCATTCGTAGGCGCCGTACAGCAAGTTGCGCAACCCCACGGAGGGTCAGGGTACGCCGGGATTCGGCCGTGGGCAGGACAACCGGATGAGTGCCGAACCGTGTCCTGCAGCCCTGGGGTGTAGGTACCCTGAGTCGGTGTCCGCAGTAGCCTCCGGCCCGACCGGGTCAGAGTTCGGGGCCGTCCTCGCCGGCGTCAGCCCGACCCTGGAAGCGGACCACCCGCGGCTGCGCGGCTGGCTGCACCTCGGCACGTTCTTCGGCTCGCTGGCCACCGGAGCCGTGCTCATCCCGCTGGCCGCCGTTCAGGGCGCCGGACACGGCTTCGCCGTCGCGATCTACTGCCTCACCGTGTCGCTGCTCTTCGGTACGAGCGCTCTCTACCACCGCCGCAGCTGGAGCACGCGGAGCTGGCTGATCATGAAGCGGCTGGACCACTCGATGATTTTCATCTTCATCGCGGGCAGCTACACACCGTTCGCCGTACTGGCGCTCAACCCCGGTTCCGACGTGGCGATCCTGACGACGGCGTGGGTGGGCGCGGTCGCCGGCGTCCTGCTGAAGATGTCGTGGCCGGGGGCGCCCCGGTGGCTCGGCGTCCCGATCTACATCGCGCTGGGTTGGGTCGCGGTGTTCGTGTTGCCGCAGGTCCTCGCGAACACGGGTGTGACAGCTTTGATCCTGCTGTGCGTCGGCGGCGGCCTGTACACCTTCGGGGGGATCGTCTACGCCACCCGCTGGCCGAACCCCTCGCCGGCGGTGTTTGGCTACCACGAGGTGTTCCACGCCTGCACAGTGGTGGCGGCGATCTGCCACTACATCGCCGTCTACTTCGTGATCTATGCCACCTGAGCCCCCACTTCGGTTCAGATCGCGACGTAGGCCTTCAGTGCCAGTCGGTCGTCCATCATCGCGTAGCCGTCGGTGAGTTCATCGAGGCTGACGGTCAGATCGAAGATCGGGCTCGCGTCCAGCGTGCCGTCGAGGACATCGGCCAGCAGCCCCGGAATGTAGGCCCGGGCCGGGCACATCCCGCCGCGGATGGCCAGGTTGCGGCCGAAGAGCAGGGACACGTCCACCCCCTCGACGAGATGCGGTACGCCGACGTACCCGATCGTCGCCCCGTCCTTGGCGATGGCGATCGTAGTGTCCCACGCACCCTGCGCGCCGACGCACTCGAGCACCGCGTCGACGCCACCGGTTCGGGCCATGACGTCCTCGACGGCGTCCTGCCCGCGACCCTCGACGATGTCGGTGGCCCCGAACTCCTGCGCCAGGGCGAGCCGGTCGGCATGGTGGCCCACGACGAGAATTCGCCGCGCGCCGAGCCGCCGGGCGGCGAGGACCGCGCACAACCCGACCGCGCCGTCGCCGACGACGGCAACCGTCGACCGGTAGTTCACCTGCGCCGAGACCGCGGCGTGGTGGCCGGTGGACAGGATGTCGCACAGCGGCAGCACCCGGGTCTCCGCACCGCGCAGGCTGCGCGGAACGACGACCAGTGTCCCGTCGGCGTGCGGCACCCGCACCGCCTCACCCTGCCCGCCGTCATGGCCCGGCTCGGAGAAGAAGCCGCCGTCCACGCAGGAACTGGTCAGGCCACGCAGGCAGAACTCGCAGACCCCGCAGGACCAGCTGAACGGCGCCAGGACGAGATCGCCCCGGCGTACCGTCCTGACCTCGGCGCCGACATCCTCGACGAGGCCGACGAACTCGTGCCCGATCCGCGCGCCTGGCTGGCGCTGACCGTATCCGCGATACGCCCACAGGTCGGAGCCGCCGATGCTCGCGGCGGTCACCCGCACCAGCGCGTCGGTGTCCAGTTCGAGGGCTGCGTCCGGCACCTGCTCGACCCGGACGTTGCCAGGACCCTGGAAGATCGCGGCGCGCATGCGGGGTCTCCCTCGGGGCAGCTGCATGAAGATGGCCCGCCGACCATAGCCCGCCGTCCACGCGCCGTCGGCGCCGGTGCAGGGTGACGACGAGCGCGCCGGGGCAATGGCATCGGCGTCGCGGGATGCCCCTCACCGTTGGGTACGTGGCCTCCGCGCCTGCTACTGCCCGAGGCGTAGTACGTGAGCCATGTCGGCTCGGTCGGCTGTTCGTTGCGCGTAGAGGGCGGCCAGAACGGCGACCGCGACAGTCGCTGCGGCCGCGGCGAGGATGGTGGCCGTCGGCAGGGTCAGGAGCGGCGGCGGCGGTCGGGTGGGGTCGAGTTCCACCTGTCGGTAGACGGTCAGCACGGCCAGCCATCCCAACGCCGTTCCGAGGACAACGGACAGCCCGAGCAGGCTCCCCAGCTCGGCGAGTAGCGACCGGCGGTGTGACCGGGCCGTGAGCCCCATTCGGCGGGCCAGGGCGTAGGCGGCGACCCGGGTCCGTTGCCGGGTCTGCAGGTAGAGCAGCAGTCCTCCGAGCGCGACAGCGCCGATCAGGGCGGCGAGGGCCTGCAGGTAGCTGAAGGTCCAAGACACGGACAGGAAGTTCGCGACGCTGAACACGGTGTCGCGGTCCTGGATGCGGATGATCCGGGTGTCCGCTGGGAGCGCGGCTCGGACGTCGATTTCGCCGCGGGTGCTCCAGATCTCGGTGAACCGGCCGGCGGAGCGGTCGACGTCACCGAGGGAGGAGGCGTCAACGATGAGCATCGGGTCGGGCAGTCGCCGGCCCGGCAGCGTGTCGGCGGTCTGCGCCACGTACATGGCGACGTCACGTTCACCCAGCCGCACCGAGACCTGGCCGGTGGGCAGGCCCGTCGCGATCGCCGCAACCTTGCCATCCAGCGTGACGCCGAGCTGGTCCAAGAGTTGCTGCAGGGGTAGGTCGGCGAAGCTGTCGTCCCAGAACGCCCACCGGGCGAAGGTGGCCGGGTCCACGGCGAGCACGGTGACGTCCTGGCCGTCGGCGGTCCCGCGAGGATAACGGGCGACGATGGTGCCAACCGCGTCCGTGGCGGCTGTTCGGGGCGGGCGGGCGGTGGTGATCGCGGCGAGGTCGCTGCCGACGACTACCCGGGCTTTGGCTTCCAGGGTCGTCTCCGACGTGCCGGTCAGCGCCGCGGAGTAGGCCAGTACCGCGATGGGCAGGCTGACCGCCGCAAGCAGGCCGGCGCTGACCAGCCGGGCGCCGCTGACCCGCCGGATCGCCAGGTACAGCGCCGGGGCCCAGCGAGCAGAGCGCCTGCGCAGCAGGGGCAGCAACCCGGACAGCAGCCGGACGCAGAGGATCGCCGACCCGGCCAGCAATAGCAACGGGAACGCGATCAACAGTAGGTTGACCTGAGCCGCGCCGTTGGTGAGAGTCACGGCGCCGCTGCGCTGCAGCTGCAAGTAGCTGGCCAGCGCGGCGGCGAGCAGCAGCAGCTCCCACGGCACCAACGCAGCCCACGACCGGCGCTCGCCCACCGGCCGTTCGGTTGCGCCACGGGCGCGCAGCCCGGCCACGAGTCCGAGCAGGCCCAGGGCCGCCAGTAGCCCGGCGGCCGCGGTAAGGGCGGCC
>JACCXW010000468.1 GCA_013696785.1 Geodermatophilaceae bacterium
TCAGTAGAACCCGTCAGTAGAACCCGTCAGTAGAACCCGTCAGCAGAACCCGGTCAGTAGAACACCGAACGGCGAGCGCTGACCAGACGATCGAGGGTGTGCTGGATGGTCTCTCGAACCATGCCAGTGAGCGCGAACACGGTCTTGCGGTCGCGAGCCGATGCCGGCCCAAGACCGGCTGTGCCGATGGGTTCGCAGAACTCGATGGTCCACTTGCTGGGGAGCGGGATCGCACCGAGCGGGCCGAGCCACGGGAACAACGGTGTGGCCGGGAAGTAGGGCACACCGAGCAGCCGCGCCAAGGGCTTGATGTCAGCGATGATCGGATAGATCTCCTCTGCTCCGACAATCGCGCAGGGCACGATCGGCGCTTCGGAACGCAACGCCGTTGCCACGAACCCCCCTCGGCCGAAGCGCTGCAACCGGTAGCGGTCGGCGTACGGCTTGCCGATTCCCTTGTAGCCCTCGGGCCAGACTCCGACCAAGTCCCCGCGAGCAAGCAGCTGCTCGGCGGCCGCGGTGCACGCCAGCGTTGTGCCGGTCTTGCGGGCAAGCTCACCGAGCAGCGGCGTGCGGAAGATGAGGTCGGCGCCCAGCATGCGCAGGTGGCGGTGCGCAGGATGGTGATCGCGCAACGCGATCTGCGTCATCAGGGAGTCAAGAGGAATCGTTCCCGAGTGGTTGGCAACGACGAGTGCAGCACCTTCACTGGGAACGTGCTGTAGGCCACGGACCTCGACCCTGAAGTACTTCTCGTAGAGCGGCCTCATGGCCGCCAGCACCCGGTCGGTCAGCTCGGGATCGAAGCCGAACTCGTCGATCTCGACGTCGCCCGCGATACGACGACGGAGGAAGCTGAGCGCCTCCGCCGGGCCGCGCCCCCATGCGCCGCCCTCACCAACGCCCTCGCTACCCGTGCGCTCCGTATCCGCCTACTTCTTGTTACGGCGCTGCACTCGGGTCTTCTTCAACAGCTTGCGGTGCTTCTTCTTGGCCATGCGCTTACGGCGCTTCTTGATGACAGAACCCACAGACGGACCTTCGTTCGGGTGGACGGGAGAACGCTCGGCATGGCTGGCGACGGAGCAGCCCGGTCAGCCTACCCGTCGCGACCAGCACCGGCTGATGCCCTGATCCGCCGCTGACTACGATCACGGAGCGCGAGATCGTCGGCGACACGAGGTGCGGCATGGATCGAGCCAGCTGGGGATGGGCTGCCCGCAGGGTGCGACCCGCGGCGCGCGGGGCTGCGAAGACGTCGCACGGCTATGACGTCGTCATCGTCGGCGGCGGCTCCGCGGGCTGCGTGCTCGCGAACCGCCTGTCGGCCGATCCGTCGACCCGCGTGCTGGTACTGGAGGCGGGGCGCCCCGACTACCCGTGGGACGTGTTCCTTCACATGCCCGCCGCGTTGGCGTTCCCGATCGGCAGCCGGTTCTACGACTGGAAGTACGAGTCGGAGCCAGAGCCGCAGATGCACGGCCGTCGGATCTACCACGCGCGCGGCAAGGTCCTCGGCGGTTCGAGCAGCATCAACGGGATGATCTTCCAGCGGGGCAACCGCCTGGACTACGAACGCTGGGGTCAGCAGCCGGGGATGCAGACGTGGGACTACGCCCACTGTCTGCCCTACTTCAACCGCATGGAGAACTGCCTCGCCGCCGACCCGACGGATCCCTACCGGGGCCACTCGGGTCCCCTCGTCCTCGAGCGCGGACCGATGCGCAGCCCGCTGTTCCACGCCTTTTTGGAGGCGGCGCAACAGGCGGGGTATCAGCTCACCGACGACGTCAACGGCCGGACTCAGGAAGGCTTCGCCGCCTTCGACCGGAACATCTTCCGTGGACGGCGGCTCTCAGCCGCCGGCGCCTACCTTCATCCCGTCGAGGGACGGTCCAATCTGCAGGTCCTCACCCGCGCGCACGTCACAAGGGTCGACTTCGCCGAGCGGCGGGCAGTCGGTGTGCAGTTCCGCCACAGCGGCCGCACGCACCGGGTCGCGGCCGGGGAGGTGATCCTCTGCGGCGGGGCGATCAACACCCCGCAGCTGCTGCAGCTCTCCGGCGTCGGCAACCCGGACGACCTGCGGGCACTCGGCATCCCGGTCGTGGCGAACCTTCGGGGCGTCGGGGAGAACCTGCAGGACCACCTGGAGGTCTATGTCCAGCACTCCTGCACGCAGCCGGTCTCCATGCAGCCCTATCTGAAGTGGCGGCATCGGCCGCTCGTAGGAGCCCGCTGGCTCTTTCGGCGCGAGGGCCCCGGCGCCACGAACCACTTCGAGGCCGGCGGCTTCGCCCGCAGCAACAACGAGGTGGCCTATCCCAACCTCATGTTCCACTTCCTGCCGATCGCGATCCGCTACGACGGGTCGGCCCCGTCCGGCGGGCACGGCTACCAGGTGCACGTCGGGCCCATGTACTCGGACACTGCCGGGTCGGTGAAGATTCGCAGCACCGATCCCGCGACGCATCCGGCGCTGCGCTTCAACTACCTGTCGACCGACCAAGATCGCCGGGAATGGGTCGAGGCAATCCGGGTCACGCGCCGCATCCTGAG
>JACCXW010000005.1 GCA_013696785.1 Geodermatophilaceae bacterium
CGCCACGGCGCGGGCGGTGGACTCCAAAGTGGTGGTCGAAGCGGCGGTGACCGGGCGCGAGATCGAGTGCGGGGTCCTGGCGGGCGTGGGCGAGGACCCGCCCGAGGCCAGCGTGCCCGGCGAGATCAGACTGGTCGGCAGCCACGACTGGTACGACTTCGAGGCGAAATACCTCGACGACGCCTGCGAGTTCGACGTCCCGGCGATCCTGCCGGGCGACGTCACCGACCGGCTGCGGGAGATGGCGTGCGCGGCGTTCCTCGCGCTGTCGGGCGAGGGCCTGGCGCGGGTGGACTTCTTCCTCACCGCCGACGGACTCGTCGTGAACGAGGTCAACACGATGCCCGGCTTCACCGAGATCTCGATGTTCCCGCGGATGTGGCAGGCGAGCGGTGTGAGCTATCCCGCGCTGATGGACCGGCTCATCGCGTCGGCGTTGGCGCGGCACTCGGCTGGCCAGCCGCCGGCAGCCGGTCGGTGATGACGGCGCTGAGCAGTGCCACCGGACCGCTGGCCTGACCGCTCGGCACCCGTACGTCCACGTACAGGTCGCGATCGACCGCCGTCCATCGGGTGTCGTCGGCGCCGGGCTCGGTGAGCCAGGTGACGCCGTTGATGAGGATCAGGTCCGAGTCGGCTGCCAGCGCTTCCGGCCGGGGAACACCGCATCGCAGCACGATCGCCGGGTCCCCCCAGGCGGCGGCGTACGGCGAGGCGGAGCGGACCGGCCTCGCCGGGGAATCAGCCAGCGTCAGCGGCAGCCCGCCCATCAACGTCGGGCAGAGCCGGTCGGCATCGGCGGTCACTTCCGGCGTGGGCACCTCGAGCACCGGCAACTCGGCGCGGGGCGGCTGAGCAGTCGGCGCCGGTTCGTCCCCGTCGAAGAGGGCCTCGCGGTTGAACAGCACGACGAGAACGAGGAAGAGCGGGACAGCGACGGCTGTCGCCAGGAGAGCCGGGCGGATCAGAGGTGCACGACCGGGCAGGTCAACGTGCGGGTGATCCCGTCGACGCCCTGCACCTGCGCCACGACGAGCTTGCCGAGCTCGTCGACGTTGCGCGCCTCGGCCCGGACGATGACGTCGTACGGACCGGTGACATCCTCGGCGGCTGTGACGCCCTTGATCTCGGCGACGGCGGTAGCTACCGCGGCTGCCTTGCCGACTTCGGTCTGGATGAGGATGTAAGCCTGGACCACAGCCATCCCTTTCGTCGCACGGGCGGGAGGAGCAAAGAGAAACTAACGTACCGGACGGCACAGGAGGTCGGTCATCACAGTTGGGGATATCGGGGAGTTCGCGCTCATCGAGGCGGTGACGGAGCGGTTGCGCGGCGGCCCGTCGTGCCTGCTCGGTCCCGGGGACGACGCGGCACTGATACGGGTCCCGGACGGGCGGGTCGTCGCGTCAGTCGACCTGCTCGTCGAGGGAACCCACTTCCGCCGTGACTGGTCCTCCGCCGAAGACATCGGAATCAAGGCAGCGGCCCAGAATCTGGCTGACATCGCCGCCATGGGCGCCGTGCCCACGGCCGTGCTGGTCGGATTGGCCTGCCCGGCGGACCTGCCGGTGGCATGGGCGCGGGAATTCACCGCCGCCTTCGACGCCGAATGCGCTCTGGTCGGCGCCGTGCTCGTCGGCGGGGACGTCAGCCGCAGCCCCACGCTGACGGTCGCGGTGACCGCGCTGGGCGACCTGCAGGGCCGACCGCCGGTGACGCGATCGGGCGCCGAGCCCGGCGACGTCGTCGCCTTGACCGGCCGGCTGGGCTGGTCGGCGGCCGGCTTCGCGGTCCTCAGTCGCGGGTTCCGCTCACCGGCGGTGGTCATCGCCGCACACCGCCGGCCCGCCCCGCCCTACGCCGAAGGACCGGTCGCCGCGACCTGCGGCGCGACGGCGATGTGCGACGTCAGCGACGGACTGGTCCAGGATCTGCGGCACATCGCCACCGCGAGCGCCGTACAGATCGGCATCGAGACAGCGCGCCTCGAAATCGGCCCGAAGCTCCAGGACGTCGGCCGCGCCTTGAACGTCGACCCGATGCGCTGGCTGCTCACCGGCGGCGAGGATCACCCACTGGTGGCGACGTTCCCGTCCGCTGCGTCCGTGCCCGCCGCCTGGACCGTGATCGGCCACGTCCGCGAGGGCGAGGGAGTGCTGGTCGACGGGGCGCCGTACCCGCTGCCCGGCTGGGACGCGTTCCGCGGCGCCCGTTGATGCGGCTCGAGCCACTTCCGTTCGACGATCCCGTGGCGCAGGCCCTGCTCGAGCGCGTCCAGCAGGAGTACGTCCTCCGCTACGGCGGGCCGGACGAGACGCCGGTTGACCCGGCCGAGTTCGCCCCGCCGCAGGGCCTGTTTCTGGCGGCGTACGGCGAAGGCGGTCTGGTGTTGGGCTGCGGTGGCTGGCGGGCGCACGGCGACGGGGCAGCCGAGATCAAGCGGATGTACGTCGTACCGGAGGCGCGTGGACAGGGGGTGGCCCGAGCCGTGCTGGCCGAACTGGAACGCACCGCGGCCGTTGCCGCTCGGCCGCGGCTGGAACTGTTCACCGGCACGGCGCAGCCGGAGGCGATCGCGCTGTACGTCTCGGCGGGCTACCGGCCGGTGCCCGGCTTCGGGCCGTACATGCACGAGACCGAGGCGCGGTACTTCGGCAAGCACGTCGAGGCTGGTAGGTGACATGATCCAGGCCGCGCTGCTAACCGGTAGCTAGGCGGGTGCGATGGGAATTGTCACGATCTCGGCGTCGTACGGCGCTTTGGGCGGCCAGGTCGGTCCCGAGGTAGCCGAGACGCTCGGGCTGCCGTTCATCGATCGAGCCATTCCCGCCTCGGTCGCGCACAAACTCGGTGTGTCCCTGGACGACGCCGAGGCCAAGGACGAGACGGTCGCCAGCGGGCTGTGGCGCGCGATCTCGTCCATGGCGCTGGTCCCTGACCTGTCCGGAGCAGGGCCGCTTGCGTCGATGCCGGTACCCGACGAGCGGGCGTTCCGGGAGAAGACCGAGCAGGTGCTGCGCGAGGTGGCCAACAGCACCGGTGGCGTGATCCTGGGCCGGGCCGGTGCCGTCGTGCTGGCCGACGTGCCGGACGCTCTGCACGTGCGTCTGGACGGCCCGCCGCAGGCCCGGCTGGCCCGCGCCAAGGAGTACGCCGGGCCGGACGAGCACATCGACATGGGCAGGCTGCGGGAGACCGACGCCGCGCGGATCGCGTACTGGCGGCACTTCTACCGGCGCGATTGGCACGACTGCCGGCAGTACCACGTGGTCCTCGACTCGACGGCGCTTCCCAGGAACACCGTCATCGGGCTGATCGTCACCGCCGCAAGGTCTCGCGGCATCGGTCGCTCATGATGCCTACACGCGGGCTCGAGGTAGGCAGCGAGCGGCGCTAGCCGCGGACGACCTTGCCGGCCTTGAGGCAGGAGGTGCAGACGTTCAGCCGACGGCGCGTGCCGGGCTTGACCAGCGCGCGCACCGTCTGGATGTTCGGGTTCCACCGGCGGCTGGTCCGGCGGTGGGAGTGCGAGACCGACATGCCGAAGCTCGGGCTCTTGGCGCACACATCGCAGACGGCTGCCACGTCGATCCACTCCTGGATTAAGTCAATTGCCTTGGGGATGCCCAGGGATAGCCCGGGGCGCTGTCCTCAGGGTAGCCGAGCCCCCGCGCGGGTGCCCAATCGCGTCGGCGCGCCCCATTAGGCTCGGCAGCCATGGTCAGGACGCCCGCCGACGCACTGGATGCCGCAGCGCTGCGGCGTTGGTGCTCGGCCTGCGTCGATGCCCTCGACTACTACTGCGAGGAGATCGACGGCCTCAATGTCTACCCGATCCCGGACGGGGACACCGGCACGAACCTCCTGATGACCCTGCGAGGGTCGGCCGACCTGCTCCGTCGGGAGCTGCCCTCGGGGACGGCCCAGACCGCCGCCGTGATGGCCCGCGGCGCCCTGCTCGGCGCCAGGGGCAACTCCGGCGTCATCGTGAGCCAGATTTTGCGTGGGCTCGCCGAGGCATTCGCCGTCGCCCCGACGCCACCTGGCGGCGACGCTGTCGCGGAGGGACTGGCTCGCGCTGTGGTGCTCGCTTATGACGCGGTGGCCGAGCCGGTCGAGGGAACGGTGCTCACGGTCGCTCGTGCCGCCGCCGAGGCCGCCAAGGGGGCGGGCACCGACGAGTTGTCGGCTGTTGTATCAGCGGCCGCGGCGGCGGCCGCAGAGGCGTTGGCGCTGACCCCCGGCCAGCTTCCCGCGCTCGCCCGTGCCGGTGTCGTCGACGCCGGCGGCCGTGGCCTCGTCGTGCTGCTCGATGCCCTCGTCGGAGTCGTTACCGGCAGCCCCGCCGTACTGCATCCGCCCGCACGCCCGCCCAAGGACACCCGCGCGCTGCAACGGGCCCGGGAGTCCGGTTCCGCGGAGTTCGGCTACGAGGTGCAGTACCTGCTGTCCGCGGAGTCCAGCGCCGTCCAGACGATGCGCGCGGCGCTCGCCGGTTTGGGCGACTCACTCGTCGTCGTGGGCTCCGGTGACGGCCTCTGGCGGGTACATGTCCATGTCAACGACGTCGGTGCCGCGATCGAGGCCGGCGTCCGCGCCGGTCGACCGGAAGGGATCACCGTCACCCGCTTCGACGACCAGATCGAGGCCGAGCGCGTCGACGAGTGGGTCGGGCGCGCGGCGGTCGCGGTCGCACCGGGGGAAGGGCTCGGAGATCTGTTCGAGGCCGAGGGCGTCCACGTCGTGCACGGCGGCGCGTCGAGCAATCCGTCGACGGCCGAAGTGCTGACGGCCATCCAGCAGACCGGCGCCGCCCAGGTCGTGGTGCTGCCCAATCACGGCAACGTCACCGGTGTCGCGGACGCCGCCGCCGCGCAGGCTCGCGAGGGGGGCCAGGACGTCGCCGTCGTACCCACCCGGTCCCCTGTTCAGGGCCTCGCCGCGGTCGCCGTCGCCGACCCGGCGCGGCGTTTCGCCGACGACGTCATCGCGATGGCCGAGGCGGCGGCGGCCACCCGCTGGGCGGAAGTGACCATCGCCGTACGGGACTCGATGACCTCCGTTGGGCGTTGCCGGGCCGGGGACGCGCTTGGGTTGGCCGACGGGGACGTGGTCCTGATCGGCGAGTCGGTGGGGCAGGTTGCCTGCGATCTCGTCGACCGTCTGCTCATCGCCGGCGGGGAGTTGGCCACGGTCATCGTCGGCGTCGACGCCCCGCCCGGGCTTGCCGGTGAACTGGCCGCGCACCTCAAGCGCGCCCACCCAACCGTGGAGGTCGTCGTCTACCACGGGGGGCAGCCGCACTACCCACTGCTGCTCGGGATCGAGTAGCGTGCCGACGCTCGACTCGCCGTTGCGCCCGGTCGTCGGTGGACGTGCGGCGACGGTTCTGGCCAAGGCGCTGGACCTCGTCACCGTCCGGGACCTGCTCCGGCACTATCCCCGCCGGTACGACGAGCAGGGGGAACTCACCGACCTGGCCCAGTTGGAGCTCGGCGAGGACGCCACCGTCATGGCGAAGGTCAGCAAGGTGAACGGGCGTCCGCTCAACGCGCGGGGCCGGGCGCCGGCCAACTACCGGCAGAAGCACCTGCTCGAAGTCACCGTCTCCGACGGCAAACGATCGTTGCGCCTGACGTTCTTCAATCAGATCTGGCGGCAGAAGGAACTGAAGGTCGGCGTCTCCGGGCTGTTCGCCGGGAAGGTGACCGAGTTCAACGGCCAGCGCCAGCTGAACAACCCGCAGTACCTGCTGTTCGACTCCAACATCGACTCCGGGGCGGAGCAGATCGAGCGGTTCGCCGGCGCGCTGTTCCCGATCTACCCGGCAACGGCGGAACTGACGACGTGGACGATCGCGCGCTGCGTGCGGACAGTGCTCGATGTCCTCGACCCGCCGCCGGACCCGATCCCGGACGAGCTGCGTGCGCAGCACGGCTTGATGGACCTGGATGACGCGTTGCGCCACATCCACCGGCCGGGCAGCCGGGCGGCGCTCGCGGCAGCGCAGACACGGCTGACGTGGGACGAGGCACTGACCTTGCAGATCACCCTCGCGCAGCGCCGCGCTTCGACCCGTGACACACCCGGGGTTCCACGGCCGCCTCGATCGGGCGGACTGGCGACCGCTTTCGACGCCGCGCTGCCGTTCAGTCTGACCGGCGGCCAGCGCGACATCGGTGCCGTCATCGCTGCCGACCTCGCCGCGGCGCACCCGATGAACCGGCTGCTGCAGGGCGAGGTCGGCTCGGGCAAGACCGTCGTCGCGCTGCGGGCGATGCTGCAGGTGATCGACGCCGCAGGTCAGGCCGCGCTGCTCGCCCCGACCGAGGTCCTGGCTGCCCAACATGCACGCTCGCTGCGCCAGCTGCTCGGTCCGCTCGCGCTGGCCGGCGAACTGGGGGCGGCCGACCCGGCCACGCGCGTCGTCCTGCTCACGGGCTCACAGGGCGCCGCGGGGCGCCGGGAGGCCCTCGGCTCGGCCGCCGACGGCAGCGCCGGCATCGTCGTAGGAACCCATGCCCTCATCCAGGAGGGCGTGTCCTTCGCGGATCTGGGCCTTGTCGTTGTCGACGAACAGCACCGCTTCGGAGTCGAGCAGCGTGACGCCTTGCGCGCCAAGGGGCACCGCCCGCCCCATGTCCTCGTGATGACCGCCACGCCGATCCCGCGCACGGTCGCGATGACGGTGTACGGCGATCTGGAGACCTCGGCCCTGCGCGAGCTGCCCGCGGGTCGATCGCCCATCTCCTCCTCCGTCATCGCCGTGGCCGAGCGGCCACAGTGGCTGCAGCGGGCCTGGGAACGGATCCGCGAGGAGGTGGCCCTCGGGCGGCAGGCGTACATCGTCTGCCCGCGGATAGGTGACGAAGCCCCAGGCCGCAAGGCCTCAGGCGGCGACGGATCGGAGGACCTCGAGGACACCGAGCCGTCACGCCGTCCACCACTGGCGGTCATCGACGTCGCTGCGGAACTGGCGGCAGGGCCGCTCGCCGGCCTCGCCGTGGAGATCCTGCACGGCCGGCTGCCGCCGGAGACCAAGGAAGCGGTCATGGCCCGCTTCACCGCGGGCGAGACCGATGTGCTGGTGGCGACCACTGTGGTCGAGGTCGGCGTCGACGTCGCCAACGCCACGGTCATGGTCGTCATGGATGCCGAGCGATTCGGCCTGTCCCAACTCCACCAGCTGCGGGGCCGGATCGGCCGCGGTGACGCGCCGGGTGTATGCCTGTTCGTCACCGAGGCGCCGGTCGGGAACCCGAGCCGGGAGCGGTTGGACGCGGTCGCCGCGACCACCGACGGTTTCGCCGTGGCGCGACTGGACCTCGAGACGCGCCGGGAGGGCGACGTGCTGGGTGCCGCCCAGTCCGGGCGCCGCTCGCAACTGCGGTTGCTGTCGCTGCTGAAGCACGAAGAGCTCATCGCCGAGGCCCGGGCCGCGGCCGCCGCCTTGGTCGCAGCGGATCCGGATCTGCGCCAGCATCCGGCGCTCGCCGCGGACGTCGCGATGCTCGCCTGGGACGAGCGGGCGGCATTCCTGGAAAAGGCCTGATGCGCTCCGCCGGTGCCCCGTCATGAGAATTGTCGCCGGTTCGGCCGGTGGGCGGCGCTTCGGCGTACCGGCGGGAACGGCGACTCGGCCCACCTCGGACCGAGCGCGCGAGGCGATGTTCTCCACGCTGACAGCACTCGTGGACCTGGACGGAATTCATGTTCTGGACCTGTACGCCGGATCAGGCGGGCTGGGCCTGGAAGCACTGTCACGAGGAGCGGTCAGCGCCACGTTCGTCGAGTCCGACCGGAAGGCGGCCCGCGTGATCATCGGGAACGCGGAGTCGCTGGGCTTGGGCGTCGCTGACGTACGCGCCGAGACGGTGGAGAGGTTCATCGGGGACGGCGGGCCGGCGTACGACCTGGTGTTCGCCGATCCGCCGTACGACCTCGACGCCGGCACCCTCGCAAGGCAGCTGGAGGCACTGGCGACCGACCGGATCGCGTCCGGCGCGGTCGTTGTCGTAGAGAGATCGTCGCGGGATCCGGTGTGGCGTTGGCCACCGCCGTTCGAGGCCCTGCGCGTCAGACGCTACGGGTCCGGAACGCTTTGGTACGGTCGCCGACCGTGAGCGAGCGCAGCGAGTGAACAATGTGATGGCACGGCGCGCCGAGCGCAGCGAGGTGTCGACGTGAGCGAGCGCAGCGAGTGAACCATGTGGTGGCACGGTCGCGCCGAGCGCAGCGAGGTGTCGACGTGAGTGAGCTGTCGGCGTGAGGCGTGCGGTGTGCCCGGGGTCCTTCGATCCGGTCACGTACGGGCATCTCGACGTCATCGAACGGGCCAGCAAGCTGTACGACGAGCTGGTGGTGGCGGTCCTCGTGAACGAACACAAGCAGGGCATGTTCGATCTTGCGGACCGGATCGAGCTGATCACCGAGGCGACCGCCGCGTACGGCAACGTCATCGTGGACTCCTTCTCCGGGCTGCTCGTCGACTACTGCCGCGACACGCAGACCAACACGGTGCTCAAGGGCCTCCGGGCGACCAGTGACTTCGACTACGAGTTGCAGATGGCCCAGATGAATCGCGAACTCGGCGGCGTGGAGACAGTGTTCCTGCCGACCAATCCCGAGCACTCCTACCTCTCCTCGAGCCTGGTCAAGGAGGTTGCCCGCTTCGGCGGCGACGTCAGCCGGTTCGTCCCCGCCCACGTTCATGCCCGATTGTCGGAGAGGGTGGCCCAACGTGGCGACTGACGGCGGCCGGTTCTACCGGGTGTTCGAGAATCTCGACGAACTCGTGTCGGTCGTGGAGACGGCACGAGGTGTCCTGGTCAGCGGGTCGTGCGTCGTCCCACGCGGGCATGTGCTCGACCTCCTCGACGACCTGCGCGAGGCGCTGCCCGCGGAGATGGAGGAGGCGCACGCCATCCTCGAACAGCGCACGGACATCCTGGTCACCGCTGAGGATGCGGCACGGCGGATGGTCGAGGAGGCCCGGGCGGAGGCGGCCCAGGTGCGTGCGGAGGCACAGGACGAGGCCGAGCAGGGTTTGGCGCTGGCCCGCGGCCAGGCAGAGAGCATGCTGGCCGCCGCCCGCACCGAGTCGCAGGCGCTCGCGCAGCAGGGCCGGGCGGACTTCGAGCGTGCGGTGACAGCGGGCCAACGTGAGCACGACCGGCTCGTGTCGGAGATGGACGTGCACCAGTCCGCGCACTCGGAGGCCGAGCGGCTGCTGGCGGACTCGAGTCATCGCGCCGCCGCCACGCTGGCCGAGGCGAGCGCCCGGGCCGACCGGGTGAGCGCGGAGGCCGATGAGTACGTCGAGGGCAAGCTGGCCGAGTTCGCGGCCACTCTCACCCGGACGCTGCGCTCGGTCGAGGCGGGCCGGGGCAAGCTGCGCGAACGGCAGCCGCCGGTTGCGCGGGAACCCGGCCCCGAGCCCTACGACCAGGACTCCCAGCCCTATCCCGGGTGATCATGAGCTTCTGCCGGTCAGGACCGGCTGGAGCCCATGATCACGGCGGGGCGAGCCGGCTGCGGATGAGCGCATCGATGCCGTCGAGGATCCTGCCCAGACCGAACTCGAACTCCGTGTCCACGCCGTCCTCGTCGTTGAGCGCGCCGGCCGAAATCGCGGCATGCACCGACGGGAACGTCTGGGGGTCGGCCAGCCGGGCGAGGATCATGCCGTAGTTTTGCGGCGCCTGCGCGCCCTCGGGCAGCCGGGCGGTGAGGTCCGCCGTGAGCGTCGTTTCGTTCCGCACGAAGCCACTCACCAAGAGGACGGTCGAGAGCTTCTCCTGCTCCTGCATCGGGGTGTGCCGCAGGCACGTCAGGGCGTTCTCGAGCCAGCGGATGTTGTTCGGCCCGAGCGGCGGCGCGGTGATAGGGACCCGCAATGCCCACGGATGTCGTTGGTAGGCCGCCCGCACACCCTCTGCCCAGCGCCGCAGGCCAGCCCGCCAGCCGTCCTCGTCGTGGGGTGGCTCCGGCGGGCGGCCCAGAGCCGCATCCACCATCAAGTCCACCAGGTCATCCTTGGCAGCGACGTAGCGGTAGAGCGTCATCGTCGCTGCGCCGACCTCGGCGGCGACGCGGCCCATCGAAACGGCGCCCAGACCGTCGGTGGCGGCGACCCTGACCCCGGCGGCTACGATCCGGTCGAGGCTGAGGCCGCGCTTGGGGCCCTTGGTCGGCAGCATCGTCGCCGAAGGCACCGCGGCCGAGCTGAAGCGTGAGGTCGTCGGCCAGCGACTCGACCTGACGCTGGCCGATCTCACTACGTACGAGCAGGTGATTGCCTTCTTGGGCGACCTCGTCGTACACAGCGTCCGCGACGTGCTGCGGTCGGCGTCGCCACAGACGGCACGGCCACGCACGTTCGCGCGCTGCTCGACGAACTGGATCCGCATCGGACGGCCGCCCGCTTCGCCGTACACAGCGCGTCGCTCGACGACGTCTCCTTGCCCTGACCGGGCACCCGAGCGCCGCAACAGTGAAGGAGACCGTCCATGTCTGAGAGCGCTCTGCGGCTGCCGGCCAACCCGCTGTCCGATGTAGTGACCATGATCCGCCGCTGCCTGCGACTGACGCTGCGCAACGTGGACGGTCTGCGGGATCATCGACTGGTTCCGCTCGATGGACGTGCGCGGCGAGGCGCTGCTGGCCGGGCACGTTGTGGCCAGCGTCGGGCGCAACCTCGTGTCGACCGTGCTGGTGTTCGCGGTGGCCTTCGCGATCGGCTTCCGATCGAACGCCGACGCCTTGGCGTGGCTGGGTGCGATCGCAGTGCTGGTGCTCTTCATCCTGTCCCTGTCCTGGCTGTGTGCGGCCCTCGGGCTGCTCGCCACGTCACCGGAGGCCGCCGGCGGGTACACGTTCCTGATCAGCTTCCTGCCGTATCCGAGTCGCGCTGTCCGGGATCCTGTTCCGGCGGCGTACCCGCTGACGTCCCGGCCGTTTCTCGGGCCGGACGTGGGGGGCTGACCTGGGGTAGCCTGGCCGCTGGCCCTTACGGCCGACCCCCAGAATATGACTGCCAACCGAGCCTTTGTGCGCCTCGACCCGCGCCGCCCCCTCGTCCTGGACACCCGGGAGCTGGGCCGCCGGGCCGGGTCCATGCGTGCTGTCCGGCGTACCGTCCCCGCGCCGGCCGGGCTCGGCCTGGAGCTCATCACCGTCCCGCCCGGCTCTGATCTCGGGCTCGACATCCGGCTGGAGTCGGTGATGGAGGGGGTGCTCGTCTCGGGCACCGTCGAGGCGGAGGTGGCGGGGGAGTGCGGGCGCTGTCTCGACCCGTTCACCGACGCGGTGAGCGTCGCCGTACAGGAGCTGTTCGTCTATCCCGACAGCACTACGGATGCCACCACCGAGGAGGACGAGGTCAGCCGGCTGGAGGGTGACCTGCTCGATCTCGAGCCGATCGTCCGGGACGCCGTCGTGCTGGCGCTGCCGATGAGCCCCTTGTGCGACCCGGACTGCCTGGGGCTCTGCGCCGGTTGCGGGCAGCGTCTCGAGGAACTCCCAGCCACTCACAGCCACGAAGTCCTCGACTCCCGATGGGCCGGGCTCGCCGAGAAATTCGGCGGGGATGTCCTTGCCGATCCGAGCGGGGATTCGGAGCAGTCGCGCCCGACCGGGTAAGCTCCACCAGTTGTCCGTTCCTCTCATCGTCAGGAGTGCTTGCAGTGGCCGTTCCGAAGCGGAGGAAGTCGCGAAGCAACACCCACTCGCGCCGCTCGCAGTGGAAGACCACGGCGACCACCCTCGCGCCGTGCCCCAACCGCGCCTGCCGCCAGCCCAAGCCGCCGCACGTGGCGTGCCACAACTGCGGGCAGTACGACGGACGGCAGGTCATCGCGGTCTGAGGACCGGATGACTAGCCAGAACTGTTGCCGATACCTCCCACGTCCGCCGCTGCACTTCATGACGCGCTCGGAGTCGCCCTCGGTGGCGATCTGCTGGGATTGGCGCTGACCCACCGCTCGTACGCCTACGAGCACGGCGGGTTGCCCACCAACGAGCGGCTGGAGTTCCTCGGGGACGCCGTGCTCGGGATGGTGATCACCGACACCCTGTTCCGCAGCCACCCTGATCTGCCCGAGGGTCAGCTGGCCAAACTGCGGGCAGCCGTGGTGAACATGCGCGCGCTGGCCGGTGTCGCCCGTGGGCTCGGTCCCGGCGGCCTCGGTGAACACCTGCTGCTCGGTCGCGGCGAGGAGGTCACCGGCGGGCGGGACAAGGACTCGATCCTGGCCGACGCCCTGGAGGCGCTGCTCGGGGCGGTGTACGTCGGCGTCGGTGCGGCAGCCGTCGCGGGCGTCGTACGCCGCCTCTTCGATCCGCTGCTCGCCGCCGCCGCGGCGCTCGGGGCCGGGCTGGACTGGAAGACGAGCCTGCAGGAACTGGCGGCCGCCAGGGCGCTGGGCGTCCCGGCGTACGCCATCGAGGAGGCCGGGCCGGACCACGCCAAGAGCTTCACCGCCACCGTCATGATCGCCGGCGCGGGGTACGGCGAGGGGCACGGCAGCACGAAGAAGCAGGCCGAGCAGCACGCGGCAGAGGCGGCGTGGACGACACTGTCCGGGCTCGATCCCGCCATCCTGGATCCGGACGCCCTCGGTTCCGGTGCCCGCGATTCGGGCGACCCCTATACCGGCAGCTGAGTGCCCGAACTTCCCGAGGTCGAGGTCATCCGGCAGGGGCTGCAGCGCTGGGTCGTCGGCCGGACCGTCGGGTCGGTGGAGGTCTTTCACCCCCGGGCGATCCGCCGCCACCTTGCCGGCGCCGAGCACTTCGCCGCGGTCCTGGCTGGCACCACGTTGCTGGCCTCGTGCCGGCGCGGGAAGTACCTGTGGCTGCCGCTGAACTCCGGCGAGGCGCTCCTGGCGCACCTGGGCATGAGCGGCCAGCTGCTCGTCCTGCCTGGCACAGCGCCGGACGGGCCGCACCTTCGAGTCCGGTTCCGGTTCACCGATGCGGGTAGCGAACTGCGCTTCGTGGACCAGCGGACCTTCGGCGGGCTCGACGTGGAGCCGCTGATTCCCGGTACGGACATCCCGTTGTCCGTCCGGCACATCGCGCGGGACCCGATGGACCCCGCGTTCGACGACGCGGCCCTCGTGCCGGCGCTTAGACGCAGGCACACCGGGGTCAAGCGCGCACTGCTCGATCAGACCCTGCTCAGCGGGATCGGCAACATCTACGCAGACGAGGCGCTGTGGCGCGCGCGACTGCACTACGCACGGCCCACCGAAACCCTGAACCGGCCGGAGATCGCCCGACTGCTGGCTGCCGTACGGGCCGTCATGGCGCTGGCATTGGAGCAGGGCGGGACGTCCTTCGACTCCCTGTACGTCAACGTGAACGGGGAGAGCGGCTACTTCGACAGGTCGCTCGAGGTGTACGGGCAGCGGGACCGGTCCTGCTCCCGATGCGGTACGCCGATCCGCCGGGACGTGTTCATGAACAGGTCCAGTTTCTTCTGCCCCCGCTGCCAGCCGCGTCCGCGCCGCGCCCGTTACTGACGGCGCCGGTGCAGATCTCGCAGTACGCCGATCTCCGCGCCGTGGTGGATATCCTCCTCCAACAGGATCCGCACGGTGTCGCCTGCGACGGGTGGTGCATCCCACGCCCAGCCCTGGACGTCGTTCGTCGCCGACACGCCTGGGGAACCGCGGGTGCGCGCGCTGCACGAGGACGGCAACCCGGCTCATCGGCTCCGGGTCGAGCACGACCGCCGCACCCTGCTGGTGCATCTCAGCGACGAGGACGGTCGCGGCTGGACCGTGCTCGCGGTCGACCGCGACAGCCGGGACTGGGCGGTCGCTCAGGGCCGGACGCAGAAAGGGACCGCCGAGCGGGCGTACAACCAGCTGCGGTCGCCGAGCTGACCGGCTGGCTTGACAGCCTGAAGTCCCGACGGTTCCGATGGGCGGATGGAGATCTCGCTGAGCGCCGGCGTACCGATCCTGCGGATGTTCGACGTGGCCGCTGCGACGCGATTCCATGCCGACGATCTCGGCTGCACGATCGACTGGGAGGGCGCAGAGGGAGATCGCCTCACCGGCCCTGCATCGAATCGGGTTCGTTTCTACGAGCGGCCGCGGACCGGGTAGTGGACAGCTCCGCCGAGGTGCCGGCCCGGGTGACGGCGTGGGTCCACGGGCGGGTTCAAGGCGTCGGATTCCGCTGGTGGACCCGAGCACGTGCGCTCGAACTCGGACTCACCGGTTCGGTCAGCAACCTGCCGGACGGCCGGGTCGAGGTGATCGCGCAGGGATCACGGGAACGTTGTACCCGTCTGCTGGCGGCCCTGCGCGGCGGCGATGCCCCGGGCCGGGTGGTCCGCGTGGTCGAGAGGTGGGGCGAGCCGCAAGCGGACAGCCACAATTTCACCGAGCGCTGAACTGCTGGAGCGCCGAGGCATTCCCGCCGCGCAGACGCCGTGAGTTTGACCGGTACGGCGTACCGGTGGGACCCTCGTATGACAACAGTGAGTGCCGCCGCCTGCACCCAGGCCGCGAGCGCACGGACACAGCAGTGGAGCTATCACAATGGCCAAAGCGCTGCTCGGGCACGTCGGGACCGCTCCCGATCGTCGGATGCTCGAGGAACTGGTATACCTGCGGTCCCGGGTACGGGTGCTGCAGTCGGAACTCGACCATATCCGCGCGACGCAGGCCGCTGCGGAGATGGATCTTCGGGTTCCTGATTCATCCACGGTGCGCTACCCCGAACCCGTCTCAGCCTGAGCGGTCCGGCCAGGGACTCCTGGCGGTAGCCGGTGCATGACGGGCGCCCCAGCGCGCCTGCACGGCACTGTTGTGGGCACGCGGTAGCGTGCCCGCGATGCATCTGAAAAGTCTGACGCTGAAGGGCTTCAAGTCCTTTGCGTCGTCGACGACGTTGCGCTTCGAGCCGGGCATCACGTGCGTCGTCGGCCCGAACGGGTCGGGCAAGTCAAATGTCGTCGACGCCGTCGCCTGGGTGCTCGGGGAGCAGGGTGCCAAGACCCTCCGCGGCGGCAAGATGGAAGACGTCATCTTCGCCGGTACGGCGGGGCGTCCGGCGCTGGGCCGGGCCGAGGTCACGCTCACCATCGACAACACCGACAACGCCCTGCCGATCGACTACACCGAGGTGGCCATCACCCGGCGGATGTACCGCTCCGGCGACAGCGACTACGAGATCAACGGCTCCAGCTGCCGGCTGCTCGACATCCAGGAGCTGCTCAGCGACTCAGGGATCGGCCGGGAAATGCACGTCATCGTCGGGCAGGGGCAGCTCGACGCCGTACTGTCCGCGCGCCCGGAGGACCGCCGCGGATTCATCGAAGAAGCGGCCGGCGTCCTCAAACATCGCAAGCGCAAGGAGAAGGCGCTGCGCAAGCTCGAGGCGATGCAGACCAATCTGACCCGGCTGACCGACCTGATCGCCGAGCTCCGGCGCCAGCTCAAGCCGTTGGGCAAGCAGGCCGAGGTCGCCCGCCGGGCGGCGACGGTGCAGGCGGATCTGCGCGATGCCCGGCTCCGGCTGCTCGCCGAGGACATGGTCACCCTGCACGCGGAGCTGGAACGCGAGATCGCCGACGAAACCGCGATCCGCGCACGCCGGGAAGGCGTCGAGGCCGAACTCGGTGCGGGACTCGCCCGCGAGGGTGAACTGGAGCAGACTCTCGCCGCGGACGCCCCCGCACTCGTCGCGGCGCAGGAGACCTGGTACCGGCTGTCCGCGCTGCAGGAGCGGTTCCGCGGTACCGCGCAACTCGCCGCCCAGCGCGCGCGGCACCTGGCCGCCGACGTCGTCGACGTGGAGTCCGGCCGCGATCCCGCGGAACTTGACGCCGAAGCAAAACAGGTCGAGGTCGCCCAGGGTGACCTGGAGCACGGCCTCGACCGTGACCGGCTCCGGCTCGTCGGGGCGGTCGAGGAGCGCACCGGGCTGGAAACCAGACTCGCGGCTGCGGAGGACGCCCTCGTCGCTGCCGTGCGCGCGGTGGCCGACCGCCGGGAGGAGCTGGCGAGGCTGGCCGGAGAGGTCAACGCACTGCGTACCCGCTCGAGCGCCGCCGCCGCGGAGATCTCGCGGCTCACCGGCGCGCTGGCCGAGGCGCGCTCGCGGGCCGATGCCGCCGCGGCGCACTTCGACGTGCTGCAGGCCGAGGTCGGCGTACTGGACAGTTCCGAACTCGGGCTCGACGAGCGGCACGAAGCCGCCGTGGCGGGCTATGAGAGGTCCGCCCGACTGGTTCAGGAACTGGCTGACGCCGAACACGACGCGGAGCGCGACCGAGCCTCCTGGCTGGCCCGACGGGACGCGCTGGCGATGGGATTGCGCCGCAAGGACGGCGCCGGCGCCCTGCTCGCCGCCGAGGGCAGGATCCCGGGGCTGCTGGGCTCGATCGCGGCCCTGCTGCACGTGCAGCCCGGCCGGGAAGCAGCCCTCGTCGCCGCGCTCGGGACGATGGCGGACGCGGTCGCGGTCGCGACGCCCGCCGGCGCCGCCGAAGCAATCCGCTGGCTGAAGTCGGAGGACGGCGGTCGGGCAGGGCTCGTCGTCGCCACCGGATCTCCCCGGTCTCTGGACGATCATGACGATCTGGACGAAGCAAACTGGGCCAAACCGGGGCAATTCGGGCCATTAGACGTCATGATCGCCAGGTCCGCGGTGGCCGGGCGAGTGGGCTGGCCGCGGCTGCCGTCCGGGGCGACGTGGGCGCTCGATCACGTGCAAGCGCCTGAGTCGCTGCAGCCTGCGCTGATGCAGGCCCTGCTGCTGGTCGCCGTTGTCGACAGCCTTGACCAGGCAGTGGCCCTGGTCGGCGCCGAACCCGATGTCCGTGCTGTCACCACCGACGGTGACCTGATCGGTTCGCGCTGGGCGGTCGGCGGTTCGGCCAGCGCCCTGAGCGTGATCGAGGTGCAGGCGGCCGTCGATGACGCCGAACGCATGCTCGCGCAGGCGGAGCAGCGCTGCGAGCGGTTGGGCCAGGACCTTGCGGCGGCCCGCTCCCAGGCCCAGGAGGGCTCGGCCGCCGTTGAGCGGGCACTCGCCGCTTTGAACGAGTCCGACGCCAAGATGTCCGCGGTCGGTGAACAGCTCGGCCAACTCGGTGCCGCTGCCCGCGCGGCCGGTGCCGAGGCGGAGCGGATCGGGCGCGCCCGCGAAGAGGCCGAGCAGGCGCGCGACCGCGACCTCGCCGGTCTGTCCGCGCTGGAGGAGCGGTGGCACGCGGCGCAGGATGCCCCGGCCGAGGAGGAACCATCGACGCAGGAGCGTGATCATCTCCACGCGGCCGTGGGCACCTGCCGGCAGCGGGAGATGGAGGCCAGACTCGCGGTCCGTACGGCCGAGGAACGGGTGCGGGCATTGCACGGGAGGTCCGATTCGTTGCGCCGCGCCGCGGAGCAGGAGCGGCAGGCCCGGGTCCGGCGGGCGGGGATCCAGCGGGCACGTGCGCGCGGCGCAGAGGTCGCAACGGGGATCGCGCAGACGGCAGGCGCGGCGTTGATCCGGACCGCCCAGTCGGTACAGACCGCCGCGATCGAGCGCGACGGCATCGCCGAATCCAGGGTCGCGCGCGAGGGCGAACTGCTCGCGCTGCGGGTCCGCCTGCGCGGGCTCACCGCCGATCTGGAACGCCTCACCGACGCCGTCCACCGAGACGAGGTGGCACGAGCGGAGCAGCGGCTGCGGATCGAGCAACTGGAGTCGCGTACCGCTACGGAGTACGGCGTCGACGTCGAGACCCTGGTCGCCGAATACGGACCGGACGTACCAGTGCCTTCGACGACGACGGCAGCCGAGGTCGAGGGCGGGGGACCCGCGCAGCCCACGCCGTACGACCGGCCCTCCCAGGAGCGGCGTGCCGCCCGCGCCGAGCGTGACCTCGCGCTGCTCGGGCGGGTCAACCCGCTGGCGCTGGAGGAATTCGGCGCGCTGGAGGAGCGCCACGCGTTCCTCGCCGCCCAGCTGGAGGATCTCAAGGCGACCCGGCGTGACCTGATGACGGTCGTCCACGAGGTCGACGAGCGCATCCACGACGTGTTCGCCGCAGCGTTTGCCGACACCGCTCGGGAGTTCGAGACCGTCTTCGCCACCCTGTTCCCCGGGGGGCAGGGCCGGCTCGTCCTCACCGACCCCGACGACCTGCTGGTCAGCGGCGTCGAGATCGAGGCCCGTCCGCCCGGGAAGAAGGTCAAGCGGCTGTCACTGCTGTCCGGCGGCGAGCGCTCGCTCACGGCGGTTGCGCTGCTCGTGGCGATCTTCCGGGCCCGCCCGTCACCGTTCTACGTCCTGGACGAGGTCGAGGCGGCCCTGGACGACATCAACCTGGGCCGGCTGCTCGGCCTGATCGACGAGCTGCGCGAAGCCAGCCAGCTCATCGTCATCACTCACCAGAAACGGACGATGGAGATCGCCGACGCTCTCTACGGCGTCAGCATGCGCGGTGACGGGATCACGAGCGTGATCAGCCAGCGCCTGCGCGAGTCCGCCTGACCCGCCGTAGGACTCCGAGCGGGGGTCAGTCGTCGGCGCCGCGGGCGGCCAGTGCCTCGCCGAGCGCGTCGGCGTGCCGCAGCACCCGGACGATGACAGGTACCAGCAGCTCCCAGGGCCGGCCGCTCGAACCCCGGGCACGATGCGCCTCGCGAACCGTGCCGGCAAAACCCGCGATCACCGGTACGCCGCGGATCGTCAGCGCCAGCACCAGCCCGACCCGATCAGGCCGTACGCCGAGGCGGCGCAGCGGCGCCAGCAGGGTCTCGGCCACGTCCAGCATGGCGCTGACCCGGGTGGTCAGCGTGACGAGCCCGGCCAGTGCGACGCCGAGCACCAGGGTCAGTACCGCAACCCCCGCGCGCTGCCAGTCGGTGAGCAGCAGCTGCACGACCAGCAGGAAGACGACAAACCACAACAGCGGCCGGACCTGCGCGAGCGCGAGTCGGGGCGGGACCCGGGCGACGGCGTACAGCACGGCGATAACCAACGCCGCCGCAGCGAGTGACAAGAGACCGTCGAGCAGCAACAGCCCGGTCACACCCAACGCCAACGCTGCGAGTTTCCCTCCGGCCGGCAGCCGGTGCAGCACCGACGTACCGGCGTGGTAGAGCCCGAGCGTGCTCATCCCATCAGGTCCCGGTACGCCGCCACGGCGGGGGCCGGCAGGTCGTCCACGACCAACCGCCCGTCGTCGAACACCAGCACTCGGTCGAAATCGGCCAGCGTCGGCACGTCATGCGTGACGAGCACGACGCGCTGTGGCAACTCAGCCAGCACGGCCGCGATCCGCCGGCTGTTGCGCAGGTCGAGCAGCGTCGTTGGCTCGTCGCAGACGACAGTCGCGGGCTCGGTGACCAGGACAGAGCACAGCGCCAACAGCTGCTTCTCCCCGCCGGACAGCGCGTGCGCGGGACGGTCCTCGAAGCCGGCCAACCCATAGCGCGCCAACGTGTCCCGGACCCGCGCGGCGATCTCCGCCCTGGGCAGCCCGGAGCGGCGCAGGCCGAAG